>NZ_JBHVHF010000495.1:0-3722 GCF_042800315.1 Streptomyces sp. NPDC057638 | reverse complement strand
CCCGGTTCACGGGCCCCGCCCCCGGGGCCGGCCCCGCGCGGTCGACGGGATCCAGCGGTTCTGGCGGCTGGACCGGGACCGGCTGACCGCGGATCTGCCCGAGCCGCTGCGCTCCTCCGTCGACTCCCATCGCGACGCCGTGCGCCAGGCGGCGCGCCACTGGCGCTCGGGCTTCTTCGCGGCCGGTGACACCGACCGGCTCGGACCGCGCCGGGCCGCCGCGTACTGCGTGATCTTCCACTGGAACCGGGGACGCTTCACGGCGGCGCTCCAGAAACTGCTGACGGAGGCCCTGGTGAGCGAGGGCGTCGGCCCCGCCGGTCCCCAGGCCCGCTCCGCGTCCTCCGGGGAGCCGGGCCACCCACCCCCGCTCCCGCCCCCGCCGGGTGGCGCACCGTCCGCTCGCCCCGACCAGCCGGTGGTGAGGTGAGCCCCCATGACGGAGACCCAGATCGAGCGGGCCGGGGCATCCGGCGCCGAGCCGGAGGGCGAACGGCCCCGGACGGCGGCCCCACCGACCCCGTATGGAACCGCCCTGCTCAGAGCGGCGGGCATGCCCTCGGCCGCGTGGGCCGCCGCGGGGAGCCCCGCGCTCTTCGCACGGGCCACCGCCCATCTCCGGGCGCGCCGGTGTCTCGCCGACCGGGCCCGGCTGCTGGCCGATCTGCTCGGTACGAGCGTCGTCCCCCACCCCGCGCTGAGCACCCCCCACCGCCAGGCCGTGCTCGCGCTGCGCAGGCGGCTCCACTCCGGCGCGGCCCCCGGCGACGCGGACTGTCTGCTGCTGGAGGCGGCTGACGGGGTTCCGGTGGCCGTGTGTCAGGAGGCCCGGGAGCTACGGGAGTCCGACGGCCGTCTCACCGAGGAGTTCGCCGCGCTCGACCGTGCCACGGACGAGGAGTGGGCGCGGGTCGGCGCGCTCTGCTGGGAGACCGTGCGCGCCCACCCCGTCATGCGGGTCTTCCTCGACAGCACCGCCCCGGAGCTGACCGAGACGGTGGAACGCCGGCTGGCGCACGGCGCGTCCTGGTCGAGCAATCGTCTCCGTAAGAACAGTGCCTTCCTGTGGCGCGCGCTGGCACGGGCCGCGGTCAAGACCACCCCGCGTGACTGGGTGGGCCAGATCGTCCCCGTGCCGATCGTGGCCGTGGGGGCGGCGGCGGACGGTCCGGACAGCCCCTGCCCCGAGGCCCGTTCCGCCTCCTCCCCGTTCCCGTCGCCGGCCTCCTCCCCGTCCCGCTCCGGACCCCGGCACCCCGACCGCGCGGTGAACCCCCCGCACCCCCCGCACCCCTCAGCCCCCGGCCCCCGGCGCAACGGAGCCCCGAGGCCCCCGACCTCCGCCGCCCGGCTGCTCACCCCCGGCGCCACCCTCACCGCCATGGCGGCCGAGGTCTCCCAGAACGTCCATGTGCTCCGGGCCCGCTCCGGTGCCCTGGATCTGACGGACGCCGGTCCCGGCACGCTCATCGCCCCCGTACCGCTCCACTTCGGCACGGCCGAGGCGAGCACGGGAGCACCGTCCCCGGCGGACGACGGCGCCGGACAGCTCCGCTGTGGCGTCGTCGACCCGGCCCACCCCGGGCGGCTCCGCCAGATCACCCTGGCGCGGACCCGCCCGCTGGACGCCGTCCTCGCCCGGCTCGCCGCCGGACCCAGGCCCGTCGGTGAGATCGAGACCGAACTGCTCGCCGGGGCGACCGGGGAACGCGCGGACGCCGCACGGCGGGCCCTCCGGGGCTTCCTCGCCCATCTCCACCGCCTCGGTGTGCTGGAGGTCTGCGCCCCGCCCCGCCGGATCCACGGCGGCTGGAGCGCTCCCGGCGGGCCACTGCCCCACCCCTCCCCCTGGCTGGGCGAGCCGGGCGGGGCGGCCCGGGCGGCCGGGGTCCCCGACGACTGGTTCCTCGACTCCTACCGCCGGGCCGAGGGCGGCGACCGGCATCCCCTCACCCTCCCCGCCGCCGCCGTGACGGCGGTCCACGCCGGGGTGCGCACCGCCGCCCGGCTCGCCGCGCTCCGCCGCGCCGACCACGCGGAACCCGTGAACCCCCTGAACGAGGCCACCCCCCACCCGTACGCACCGCTCCGGGGCATCGACGAACGGCCGCGCCCGCTCCGCGACTTCCTCGCGTTCCTCGAACAGCCCCTGGCCCAGGGGCCCGACGGACGGCCGCTCTCCGTACGGATCAAACCCGTGTACGAGGGATGGCATCCCGCGCGGACCCCCGGGTCCGGCTACGCCCGGCTGCTGGAGCTCCTCGGCGCCCGGCTCGGCGATGAGTCGGGGGACATCGACGACGCCCTGCTCGACGCGGTGGGCGCGCCCACCGCGCGGGAGTCGATGCCCAGCTGGCCGGTGGACTGCCTGGTGCGGCCGCTCGCCGGGGACGGACCGCTGGCCGTCCTGGAGACGGCGTCGGCCGCCGGGGTGCTGGACGCGCGGTTCGCCGACACCCTCGACACCCTCGGCGGTGGTTACGACGGCACCGAGCGCCACCGCGCCTTCCTCGCCGCCGTCGAACGCGCCGCCGACGTCCGCTTCGTCGAACTGCTCATCCCCCCACTGGCCGAGCGCGCCGCCAACGCGGTCCGCCGCCCCCGGCTCACCTCCTGGTGGACCGGCGACCCGGACCCGGCACCGTACTTCGGTGCCATCGCGCCCGGCGCCGCCCGGTACCTCCCCCTCGACCGCATCACCCTGCGCCGCGACGGCACCCGGATCATCGCCGAGGCCGACGGCGGGCGCATCGTCCCCGTCCACCACGCCACCCGCACCCCCATGCCCCCCTATGACCTCCTGCTGCGGGTCCTGATGGCCGCCCACCACCCCGGCACGGGCGACATCCTGCGCCTGGACGGCCTCGCCGGAGCCTTCCCCCAGGCCCGCCGTGTGCCACGACTGACCGTCGGGGGACGGCTCGTCGTCAGCCCGGCCGCCCACCGCGTTCCCGGTCCGGAGCTGTGGGACCCCCGGTGGAGCGGCACCGGCGCCGAACCGCGCTCCGACCGTGACAAGGTCCTGCGGCTGGCCGCCCTGCGGGACGCCGCCGGGCTGCCCCGCTTCGCCTTCGTACGGACGCGTACGGACACCCCGCAGACCCCGGTGGACTTCAACGCCCTGCCCACCCTCCGTGTCCTCGACCGCCTCCGTGCCCAGGACAGCACGGCGGACCTGCTGGTCGAGGAGGCGCTGCCCGCCCCCGGTGACCACGTCCTGCGCGACCGCGCGCACCCCGGCGACGGGAACACCATCGCCGCCCAGTTGCTGCTCAGAACACCCCTCGGCCATGACACCGACACCTTCGACGCCCTCGTGGACGTGGCGGTGGCCGCCTTGCGCGGCTGAGCCCGTGACCCCCCCCGGGCGGTCCTGCGGCCGGTCGGGGTGGGCATCACCCGACACCGAGTCACATCGAACAGGAAAGGGGAAGGCCATGCCCTCCATCGAGATGAACGAGCTGGACAACCTGATCACCGACCTGGAGACCAGGATCACGGACACCGAGCTGCCCGCCGCGGGCGCGGACACCATCGGCGTCTGCACCCTGCTCCTCTGTTCCATCCTCGGCATCTGCTGAGCACAGACGGCGGTGGCCGCCTCGCGCGGCCGAACCCCTCAGACCTCCCCGGGCGGTCCTGCGGCCGGTCGGGGTGGGCATCACCCGACACCGAGTCACATCGAACAGGAAAGGGGAAGGCCATGCCCTCCATCGAGATGA
>NZ_JBHVHF010000494.1:0-3724 GCF_042800315.1 Streptomyces sp. NPDC057638 | reverse complement strand
CGCCGGGATCGTTCCCCCGTGACGATCCCGGCGCGCACCGGATCAGGCACCCTCAGCATGTCCACCGGCGGCGCCACAGGGCCAGCCCCTTCCGCTGTCCCGTCCAGCGGGCGCGGTGTCCTGACTGGTCAGCGCGGTGCGGCCGGACTGTCCCGGACAAGGATCACCTCGCCGGAACCGCCATCCGGCGAGGTGCGCCCGCCCGGCCCCGACGCCGTCCGCCGCCGGGACCCGCCGCCGGGCGCGATGGTCCGGGTACGCCAGGGCGAGCGGTGCCGCCGTGGAGGGTGAGGGCCGAGGGCGCGTACGTCAAGAGGGCCCGCCCGCGGGGACACCGGTCCCTCTCCTGCATCGGCGCCCCCCGGCCGTGAGTCCGTGAGGACGAACTCGCCCTCGGTGGAAACGACATGAGGGAACGTCAATAACCCGCGCTCCGGAATCCTCGCGGAAACGCGCTGGTCGCCGCCGTACCGCCGGCCCACCCGCACACCGTCCCGGACGCTCCTCGCGCCGGGACTCCGGCGCGACGGTGGATCCGGCACGTCGGCGTGCGCCCCGCCGACCGCGATGCCCGTGAGATGGATCACGTGGTGATGGATCACGGCCATGTGCTCCCATGAACCGTCATCGCGCCGGATCCGCCGGTCGGTCAGTGTGCGGTCGTCCGTGGTCCGGCATCCCTCAGACCCACGGGAAGTGATCGCATGTTACGTATGGTGCGTGCCCTCGCCCTCGCCCTCGTCCTGGCGGGTACGTCCCTCGCCACCGCCCCCGCCGCCGGCGCGGAGAGCCCCGCCCCCGCCGTCGGCGCCCAGGGCCTCACCCCCGTCGGCGGTGGCACCGGACTCGTCTTCCGGATGCAGCCCAACCCGGAGGCCCCCCAGTCCCTGTACATCTGCACCCTCACCGCCGTCGGCCGCGACCGCGCGGGCAACCTGGTCGGGCTCACCAACGCCCACTGTCTGATCGACGCCCAGGGCAACAAGCTGGTCGGCGAGAAGATCTACCGTGATATCTCACCGCCGGGCACCGCGCTCGCCCCGGCCCCGATCGCCGCCACCCGTCCCGACCTGGCCACCGGACCCATCGGCACGGTGACCTATGTGAGCACCCCGAACAACCTGCTCAGTACCGGTCCCAAGGGCCTGGACTTCGCGGTGATCCACCTGGACGAGACCCGGGTCGCCCCCACCAGCACCGTCAACGGCACCACGATCACCTCGATCGGCGCGCCCCCGCCGGGCGGCACCCGGATGTGCAAGCAGGGTCACCGCACCGGGCTGACCTGCGGGGTGCGCGTGGGAACCAACGGCATCTGGTTCACCCATCTGATCTGGACCAACGGTGGTGACTCCGGCTCCCCGGTGGTCGTGGACCAGACGCTGGTCGGCAACGCGTGGGGCGCCCAGCACAGTTCCCCGATCCACAGCATCATCGACGAGATGAACGCCGTCGGCGGTGTGGGCGCGGGCTTCCACCTCGCGACCTGACCCCGGCGGGCGGCGTTCCGGGGCTCGGGTGGTCCGACTCCCCGGGTCCCGGGCGCCCCGGCCGCCCGGGGCCGCACCGCGCGGAGGGGCCGCCGCCCCGACCGGCGGACGCCCACCCCGCCCACGACCGGGGGAGCGTCCACCCGTACCGGACCGGCGTGATGACCGGTTCATCTACAGTTCCCAGGTCAGTTCCTTTCCGACTAGGTGACCTGAGAAGGAATCACGGTATGCCGACTGAGACGTTCGAGTTTCAGGTGGAAGCGCGACAGCTTCTGCGGATGATGATCCACTCGATCTACTCGAACAAGGACGTCTTCCTGCGGGAACTCGTCTCCAACGCCTCCGACGCCCTCGACAAGCTCCGCCTCGCGGCGCTCCGCGACGACACCCTCGACGTGGACGTCTCGGACCCGCACATCACGATCGAGCCCGACCAGAGCGCCCGGACCCTGACCGTACGGGACAACGGGATCGGCATGTCGCGGGACGAGGTGGTCGAGCTGATCGGGACGATCGCGAACTCCGGCACCGCGGCGTTCCTGCGCGAGCTCAAGGAGGCCGACGACCCCACCGCCGCCGAAGGGCTGATCGGCCAGTTCGGTGTCGGCTTCTACGCCAGCTTCATGGTCGCGGACGAGGTCACCCTGCTGACCCGCCGGGCCGGGGAGAGCCAGGGCACCCGCTGGACCTCCGACGGCGAGGGTACCTACACCATCGAGACCGTGGACGAGGCGCCCCAGGGCACCTCGATCACCCTGCGGCTCAAGCCCGAGGACGCCGAGGACCGGCTCCACGACTACAGCGCCCCCTGGAAGATCAAGGAGATCGTCAAGCGGTACTCGGACTTCATCACCTGGCCCATCCGACTGGTCACCGAGGCCCCGGCCGGGCAGGACGGCTCCGGCGCCACGGACGCCGAAGCCGGCACCGGCACGGACGCGGACCCGGGTGAGGACGGTACGGCGCCGCGTGAGCCCGAGGTCATCAACTCGATGAAGGCCCTGTGGGCCCGCTCCCGCGACGAGGTCACCGACGACGAGTACCACGAGCTGTACAAACACATCAGCCATGACTGGAACGACCCGCTGGAGACCATCCGCCTCCAGGCGGAGGGCACCTTCGAGTACCAGGCGCTCCTCTTCATCCCCGCCCAGGCGCCCCGGGACCTCTTCCAGCAGGGCTACAAGCGCGGAATCCAGCTCTATGTGAAGCGCGTCTTCATCATGGACGACTGCGAGGCGCTGATGCCCGACTACCTGCGCTTCGTGAAGGGGGTCGTCGACGCGCAGGACCTCTCGCTCAACGTCTCGCGCGAGATCCTCCAGCAGGACCGTCAGATCCAGTTGATGCACCGCCGTCTGGCGAAGAAGGTGCTCGCCACGGTCAAGGACATGATGTCCGGGGCCCCGGAGACGTACGAGACGTTCTGGTCCCAGTTCGGCCGGGTGATGAAGGAGGGACTCCTCTCCGACCTGGAGAACCGCGAGACCCTGCTGGCGGTCTCCTCCTTCGCCACCACCCACACCACCGGGGGCGAGTCGAAGCCGACCGGGCTGCGCGCCTACGTCGAGCGGATGAAGGAGGGCCAGGAGCACATCTTCTACCTCACCGGCGAGTCCCGGCAGGCCATCGAGAACTCCCCGCATATGGAGGCGTTCCGGGCCAAGGGCATCGAGGTCCTGCTGCTGACGGACCCGGTGGACGAGATCTGGGTCGACATGGCCCCCGAGTTCGACGGCAAGGCGTTCCGTTCCATCGCCAAGGGCGAGGTCGACCTCGGCACCGAGGAGGAGCGCAAGGAGGCCGAGTCCGAGCGCGAGCAGCGGCGCACCGAGTACGCCGGACTGCTCGACTGGATGACGGAGCGGCTGGACGAGCACGTCAAGGAGGTCAGGCTCTCCTCACGGCTGACCGTCTCGCCCGCCTGTGTCGTCTCCGACACCCATGATGTGACCCCGGCGCTGGAGCAGATCTACCGCTCCATGGGCCAGGCCGTTCCCCGGGGCAAGCGCATCCTGGAACTCAACCCCTCCCACCCCCTGGTCACCACGCTCAACCAGGCGCACGGCGACCGCGAGGACCACTCCACCCTCGACGACACCGCCGAACTCCTCTACAACCTGGCCCTGCTGGCCGAAGGCGGTGAGCTGACCGACCCGTCGCGTTTCGTCAAGCTGATGGCGGACCGGCTGGAGCGCACCGTCTGACCCGTACGGCCCCCGGCCCGGCGC
>NZ_JBHVHF010000493.1:0-3749 GCF_042800315.1 Streptomyces sp. NPDC057638 | reverse complement strand
CCTCAAGGATCCGGGCCTTCGGTTTTTCCGTCGTGGCCGCGAGTAAGCCCCCGTGAGGGGCTCACGGGGGCGGTTCAGGCGGCGGCGCAGCCGGGACAGATGCCGCGGTAGGTGACCTCGACGTCGGAGATGGTGAAGCCGAAGCGCTCCGAGGCGGGCAGGTCGGCCAGGGGGTTGCCGGACGGGTGGACGTCGCGGATCGCGCCGCACCGGGCGCAGACCAGGTGCTGGTGGGGTTGGTGGGCGTTGGGGTCGTAGCGCTTGGCCCGGCGGTCGGTCGCGACCTCCAGCACCTCGCCCAGGGAGACCAGCTCGCCGAGCGTGTTGTAGACGGTGGCGCGGGAGATCTCCGGCAGCCTCTCCACGGCTCGCGCGTGCACCTCGTCGGCCGTCAGATGGACGTGCTCACCGTCGAGGACCTCGGCCACGACACGCCGCTGTGCGGTCATGCGCCAACCGCGTCCGCGGAGTCGTTCCAACAGGTCACTCATAAGGACCAGCCTAGCAGCGGGGGACCGGGATCCCGAACGGGTGTGACTTTGGATGTTCACTTGACTTAGACAAAGTCCATCGTAGGATCGGTCTCGGCACAAGGGCCAGGACGAGAAGCAGCACGCAGGAGGACACGTGACGCAGGGACCGCTCACCACGGAGGCCGGGGCGCCGGTCGCCGACAACCAGAACTCCGAGACCGCGGGTGTCGGTGGTCCGGTTCTGGTGCAGGACCAGCTCCTTCTGGAGAAGCTCGCGCACTTCAACCGGGAGCGCATCCCGGAGCGCGTCGTCCACGCGCGGGGCGCGGGCGCCTACGGCACCTTCACCGTGACCGCCGATGTCACCGCGTACACCCGGGCCGGTTTCCTCTCGGAGATCGGCAAGGAGACCGAGACCTTCCTGCGGTTCTCGACCGTGGCGGGCAACCTCGGCGCGGCCGACGCGGTGCGTGATCCCCGGGGCTTCGCGCTGAAGTTCTACACCGAGGAGGGCAACTACGACCTCGTCGGCAACAACACCCCGGTGTTCTTCATCAAGGACGCCATCAAGTTCCCCGACTTCATCCACACCCAGAAGCGCGACCCGTACTCGGGTTCCCAGGAGGCGGACAACGTCTGGGACTTCTGGGGGCTGTCGCCCGAGTCCACGCACCAGGTGACGTGGCTCTTCGGTGACCGGGGCATCCCCGCCTCGTACCGCCACATGAACGGGTACGGCTCGCACACGTACCAGTGGACCAACAAGGACGGCGAGGTCTTCTGGGTCAAGTACCACTTCAAGACCGACCAGGGGATCAAGAACCTGCCGCAGGACGAGGCCAACCGGCTCGCCGGTGAGGACCCCGACAGCCACCAGCGCGATCTGCGGGAGGCCATCGAGCGGGGCGACTTCCCGTCGTGGACCGTGCAGGTGCAGCTCATGCCCGCGGCCGACGCGGCGTCCTACCGCTTCAACCCGTTCGACCTCACCAAGGTGTGGCCGCACGAGGACTACCCGCCGATCGAGATCGGGAAGCTGGAGCTCAACCGGAACCCGGAGAACATCTTCGCCGAGGTCGAGCAGTCGATCTTCTCGCCCGCCCACTTCGTGCCGGGCATCGGGCCCTCGCCGGACAAGATGCTCCAGGGTCGTCTGTTCGCCTACGGTGACGCGCACCGCTACCGCGTCGGGATCAACGCCGACCACCTTCCGGTGAACCGGCCGCACGCCACCGAGGCGCGCACCAACAGCCGGGACGGCTTCCTCTACGACGGTCGTCACAAGGGTGCGAAGAACTACGAGCCCAACAGCTTCGGCGGCCCGTACCAGACCGACAAGCCGCTGTGGTCCGCGACCGCCGTCTCCGGGGCGACGGGCAACCACGAGGCACCCGGTCACGCCGAGGACAGCGACTTCGTCCAGGCGGGCAACCTCTACCGGCTGATGTCGGAGGACGAGAAGAGCCGTCTGATCGAGAACCTCTCCGGTTTCATCGCCAAGGTGTCGCGCGATGACATCGCCGAGCGTGCGATCAACAACTTCCGTCAGGCCGACGGAGACTTCGGTAAGCGGCTGGAGGCCGCGGTCCAGGCCCTGCGTGGCTGACGGACGCTTGCCGTAGAGCGGAGGGCCGGATCCCAGTCCAGGGGGATCCGGCCCTCTCGTGCGTGCCCATGGTGGTGTCCGGCGGGCGGGCAGTGGTCGGGGGCGGTGGGGTCTCAGGGGGAGCCGACGAGGGTGGAGTGCTGACGGCGGGACGGCGCCCAGCAGCGGATGATGTCCCGTACGGAGACGATGCCGACGGGTTCCTTGTCATCCATCACGATCAGGTGCCGGAAGCCGCCATGGCACATCGCCTCGGCCGCCTCGTCCAGGGTCCACGCCGGGGCGGCGAAGACGACATCGGTGGTGGTGTGGGTTCCCGCGCACTCCAGGTCGGGGTCCTCGCCCGTACCCACGGAGGTCAGGATGTCGCGCTCGGTCAGAATGCCCACGCCGCACGTGTCGCTGTCGAGGACGACGGCCGCGCCGACGCGGCGGGCGGCCATCAGGCGGGCGGCCTGGCGGAGTGTGTGCGCGGGCCCGATGGTGAGGACCACCGTGCTCATGGCATCACGGACGAGCATGGATGGAGCCACCTCCTTGGGGGATCGGTTCTTCCGGGAGAACCGATTCACAAATTCACAAGTGGGGGGACTCTCAGAGTCGCAGTCCTCGCGGGAGGCAGCAAGAGGGCGGGCGCGACCGGTTCCGGCGCGCGCGGGCGTGTCGCGGTGTATCCGGCGCGTAACGGTCGGTGGGCGCGCCCCCGGCGGGAGCGCGCGGTGAGGGGCCGGTCCATCGGCACGGGGTCCGCGGGTACGCGGGGAGCCCCCGCCCCCCCGCGCCTCCGCCGCCCCGACCCGCCTCCCTGCGAGGGCCTTCCTGCGGTACGGGTCAGTCGCGCCGGTTGAGATGGTCCAGCAGCTCGGAGTGGAGCAGACCGTTCGACGCGGCGGCGTTGCCGCTGTGCGGACCGGGGACGCCGTCCAGGCCGGTGAAGGTGCCGCCCGCCTCCTGCACCACGACCGCGAGGGCGGCCATGTCCCACAGCGACAGCTCGGGCTCGGCGCAGATGTCGAGGGAACCCTCGGCGACCATCATGTATGGCCAGAAGTCGCCATACCCGCGCGTGCGCCAGCAGGCACGGGTGAGGTCGAGGAAGCCCCCGAGGCGGCCCTGCTCCTCCCAGCCGCTCAGCGACGAGTAGGCGAAGGAGGCGTCCTGGAGCCGGCCCACCCGGGACACCCCAAGCCTGCTCGCGGAGGTGAGCGACCGTCCGGTGAAGGCGCCCGCTCCGCGCGCCGCCCACCAGCGCCGCCCCAGCGCGGGGGCCGACACCACACCCACCACCGGCTGATAGCCGTCCTCGCCCTCCACCATGAGGGAGATCAGCGTCGCCCAGACCGGGACACCGCGTACGTAGTTCTTGGTGCCGTCGATCGGGTCGATGACCCAGCGGCGGGGGCCCGTGCCCTTGATGCCGTACTCCTCGCCGAGGACCGCGTCGCGCGGGCGGGCCCGCTGGAGCTGGCCCCGGATCAGTTCCTCCGCGGCCTTGTCGGCCTCGCTCACCGGCGTCATATCCGGCTTGGTCTCCACCTGGAGGTCCAGCGCCTGGAACCGGTCCATCGTGGCGGCGTCGGCCGCGTCCGCGAGGACATGGGCCAGACGGAGATCATCGTGGTAGTCGGACATGGTCATCATGCTAGCCCGGGAGCCTCCGGGGCCCCGGA
>NZ_JBHVHF010000492.1:0-3770 GCF_042800315.1 Streptomyces sp. NPDC057638 | reverse complement strand
TCCGGGGGGAGCCGGACGCTGGAGAGAACCGGCCGTCTGCGGGGACGGGCCGTCCGGGTGGACGGTGCCCGTCGGCGGGGGCGGGCGGTCAGGGCGGACGGTGACCCTCGACGGGGACGGATCATCCCGTTGGGACGGGGACGGATCATCCCGTTGGACAGGGCGTCAGGGAGGGCCGGACCGGTCGTCAGGGCGGCCCGGCCAGCCGGAGGCCCGGTAGGCGGCCCGGTCGGAGGCCGGTCAGCGGCCCGTCGGGGGCTCGTCGGAGGCCAGGTCAGCGGCCGAAGTACCCGCCGAAGCCCGTCCAGCCGTCGTGCGGCAGACCGAGGTCGGTGTAGGTGACGCTCTTGCTGCCCGTACCGGTGATGGCGCCGGATGTCCGGTCGGCCGGGAGGACGGTGACCCGCGACGGGGTGGCCCGGTAGCCGATGCCGCCGACGGCGAGGTCGGCGCGCTTGTCCCCGTTGAGGTCGGTCAGCTTCACGGCGGAGCCGAAGGCGGCGCTCTCGCTCACGGTGCCGGGCACGCCCTCGGTGTCCTGGTGGTAGACGCGCGAGCCCGCACCGGTCACGCCCTGCGGCCCGCCCGGCAGCACGGTGACCTGACCGGCCGCGCCGACCTGTCCGAACGTCTCCCTGGAGGCGCCGACGGCGAGATCCCCGTACCCGTCGCCGTTGGTGTCGCCGATGGCGACCGAGTTGCCGAAGAAGTCGTCCTCCTCGCTCTCGTCCGGGACGCCGGGGGTGTCCTGGGTGATCACCTGGACGGAACGGTCCGACTGGCCCTTCGGGCCGCCGTAGACGAGGGTGACCGAGCCCGCGTAGCGCGGCGGGCTCCCCCCGTCCCGCCCGAGCAGTCCGACGGCGATGTCCGCGTGGCCGTCCCTGTCGAGATCGCCGACCGCCACCGGGTCGTTGCCCTCGTCGCCCGTCAGGGGCTTGCCCTGGGCGTCGGTGAGGCTCCCGGTGCGGAGCAGCCCCTTCTTCGTGCCCTTGTGGATCTCGAAACGATCGGTGGCGGGAAAACGGATCCGGGAGACCTGGATCACCAGATCACTGACGCGGTCCCCGGTCACATCGGCCGTTTCGAGGCCGATGTCCACCTGGGCCTTGGCGTCCTTGATGCCCAGGTTGACGGTCGACTTCGGCTTCCCGGTCCGGCTGATGGGCCCGTAGAGCACCTCGCCGCCCCGCCCCGGGCTCTGGTCCCCGGTCGCCAGATCGGCCTTGCCGTCGTGGTTGAAGTCCCCGGCGGCGAGCGCGGAGCCCCGGCGCCAGTCCAGGTCCGTGGGCTCGGTCTGCCGCACGGTCGTGGCACCGTGCCGGGCCAGCCCGTGCTTCCCGCCCCAGACGAGGGTGATCTGACCGGCGTTACGGCGGTAGTCGCCGTTGACGGTCAGGTCCTCGCCGTCGGCCCCGATCGCGAGGTCCGCGTATCCGTCGCCGTCGAAGTCCCCCGCGACGGCCTGGCCGCCGAAGTTGTCGTACGCCTCCGAGGCGCCGGGGATGCCCGGGGTGTTCTGCGTGATCAGCTGCCGCTTCGCCACCCCCTGCGCGGAGCCGTAGAGCACGACCACGGTGCCCGCGTTCTGCGCGCCGTCGGTCTTGGTCGTCGGGATGTTGGCGACGAGGTCGCCGTAGCCGTCGCCGTTGAAGTCGGAGTCGGCCTTGGCGGGCCTGGTGGTGCCGGAGCCCGGCTTGTCGGGCGAGGCGACGGCGGCGGGCGCGAGGCCCCCCATCAGGCTCGCGGAGGCCACCGCGATGGCGGTGACCAGAGTGCGCTTGCGCACGGTATTCCCCCCACAGTTGGTACCGGTGTTACTGGTGTGACTCACGAACGAGACCTGTGGGGCCGGAGTGTGGTTGTACGCGGAGGTCCTTCACCCGCCCAACTCGGCCGGAAACAGCCGATCATGGCCGTATAGCGGTGATGTCCGGCCAGGGTGGGCGGTGCTGGTGCCAGTGTCGGTACAGATGCCGGTACAGGTGCCGGTGCCGGTGCTGGTGCTGGTGCTGGTGCTGGTGCCGGTACTGGTATGGGTGCGTCCGGCCCCGCGACCGGCCCGCGCTGCCCCCTGTGGGGCCGCGCGGGCCCGACTCCCCCAGCCGGAGATCAGAGGGAGATCACCCCGGTCCGGGTGTCGGTCATATCCATCAGCGTCCACTTGCCGCCGATCCGCCCCCAGCCCGTGGACCGCGCGCCCGCTCCGCCGAACGGCATATTGATGTCCCACCAGTTGTTGGTCTCGTTCACGATCACCTGCCCCACCTCCATCTCCTCCATGAAGCGGAACGCGGCCCCCATGTCCCGGGTGAACACGGCACCTTGGAGCCCGAGCGCGTCCGCGTTGGCCATCCGGAGCAGATCGTCGTCGTCCCGGCCGGTGAGGATCGGCACCACCGGGCCGAAGGACTCCTCCCGGGAGAGCAGGCTCTCCTCCTTCACCCCGTCCACGACGGTGAACTCGTAGTAGAGATCGGTCGGCATCCCGGCCCGCCGCCCGCCGCCGGTCAGCACCCGCGCCCCGCGCTCCCGCGCGTCGGCGAGGTGGCGGTCCATCTTCGCGGCGACGCCCTCGTTGTTGAGCGGGCCGAGCACGGTCGCCGGGTCGAAGGGGTCACCCAGCACCACCCGCCTCGCCTCCGCCACCACGGCGGCCACGAAGTCGTCATGGACGTCCCGGTGGACCAGGACCCGCTCGGTGGCACAGCACACCTGTCCCGCACAGGGGTACGCCCCGTCCACGGCGGCCTTCGCGGCGGCGGCCACATCGGCGTCGGCGAGGACGACGAGCGGCCCGTTGCCCGAGCACTCCATCAGCGAGCGCTTCAGCCCGGCGGACGCCTGGATCGCGGCCCCGGTGGCGGAGGAGCCGATGAAGCCGATCGCGTGGATCCCGGGGTGGCGCACCAGCGCGTCCCCGAACTGTCCCTCTCCCGGAAGGATGTTGACCAGGCCCCGGGGCACTCCGGCGGCGACCACGGCCTCCATCGCCCGCAGCACGGTCAGCGGGGTGTGGGCCGGGGGCTTGACCACGAGCGCGTTGCCGGTGGCGAGACCGGGCGCGGCGAACTCCGCGAACATCAGCAGCGGGAAGTTCCAGGGTGTGATGACCGCCCAGGTCCCCACCGGCCGATGGAAGGTGAACATCCGCTTGGAGCTGTCCCGGGAGGGCAGCGTCTCCCCGTTGAGCCGGACCGCGTCCTCGGCGTGCAGCCGGAACAGCTCCGCCGCCTCCGTCACATCGGCGACCGACTCCGCGAGCGGCTTGCCCTGCTCCAGGCTCTGGAGCCGCGCCAGCTCCTCCCGCCGCGCGTCCAGCTCGTCGGCGACCTTCCGGCAGACGGCCGCCCGCTCCCACACATTGACCCGCGCCCACGCGCGCTGCGCCGTGTGCGCGGCGCCGACCGCCGCGTCCAGCTCCTCCGTACCGGGGAGCGGGATCGACCCGACCCGCTCCCCGGTCGCCGGACTGATGACGTCGTATGTCCCCGATCCGGACCCCGCCGTGTAGGCGCCGTCGATGAAGAGGGGCTGCGGGGTGGTCATGAGGGGGTACTCCTCTGTCCGGTCCTGCGGGTCTGGGGGGCCGATGATCCGTGGCGGTACGGGCACCGTCAATGGCGTGACGCGTCCGTGCGCGCGGGCCCCGGCCCGGCGTCGGTACGGAGGATTCCGGCCCGCTCGGACACCCGGCGGGACCGGGGCGCGACGGCGCGCACCGGGCGCGGCACCTCCGTACCGCCTTCCGTCCGTCCGTACGGCGGCCC
>NZ_JBHVHF010000491.1:0-3788 GCF_042800315.1 Streptomyces sp. NPDC057638 | reverse complement strand
CGTCCGGACGGCAGGAAACGGGCCCCGGCGCGTGCCGTGGGTGGGGTGAGGGGTCAGGCCAGGGTGAGGAAGAGCTTCTCCAGCTCCTGCTCATTGAGCTCGGGGGTGCCGCCGTCCTCGCGCGCGGTCAGGCACTCCCTCATCCGACTGGAAATGATCTTGAATCCGGCCCGGTCCAGGGCGCGCGACACCGCCGCCAGCTGGGTGACGACATCCCGGCAGTCCCGCCCGGCCTCGACCATGGCGATCACGCCCGCGAGCTGTCCCTGCGCACGCCGCAGCCGGTTGAGAACCTGCTGAGCGGCCTCGGAGTCGTCGTTCATCTCGCCTCGTTCCTTCCGCCGGGGAGCCGTATGGTACCCCCCAGGGTATCCCCTCCCCCGACCGGACCGTCCATATGACGCGGGTGATGAACGCCTCCCCATGTCCGATTTGATACCCCCGCCGGTATATCTGTTACGGTCGGAACCCATACCCCCCGGGGTACTCCCCACACGGTGCGGGAACGACGGGCTCGAACGACCGGCCCGCACGACGTACGACCGACACGCACGACGAGCGAGAGCGGCGAACGCGAGCGGCGCACGACAGCGACCGACGGGAACGGCGGACGGGAACGACCGCCCCACGACGACGGACAGACGAAGCCGGACACAGACCAACGAAGGCAAGCAAGGAGAAGCGCGTGTTCTTCATCGACACCATCGAGATACCGGGCCTCGGCAACCGCCACTATCTGGCGGGCGGCGCGGGGACGGCCGTGGCCGTCGACCCGCCGCGCGATGTCGACCAGGTGCTGTCGGCGGCGGCACGGCGGGGTGTGCGCATCACGCACGTGGTGGAGACCCATGTGCACAACGACTATGTGACCGGTGGTCTGGAGCTGGCCCGGCTGACCGGCGCGCGCTATCTGGTCCCCGCCGGGGCCCGGGTCTCGTTCGACCGTGTCCCCGTCCACGACGGCGACACGGTGGACGTCGACACCGGGGCCGGGCTGCGGCTGCGCGCCGTGGCGACCCCCGGACACACCCCGCACCACACCGCCTACGTCCTGGAGGAGACGGGACGGCCGGTGGCGGCCTTCACCGGGGGATCGCTGCTGATCGGCACCGTCGGACGGCCCGACCTGGTGGAGCCCCGGCTCACCGAGGAACTGGCGCGCGCCCAGCACGCCTCCGCGCACCGGCTGGCCACGGCCCTGCCCGATGAGACACCGGTCCTGCCCACCCATGGCTTCGGCAGCTTCTGCTCCTCGGCCCAGGCCCAGGGCGAGGCGACCACCATCGGCCGGGAGAAGCGCGTGAACGACGCCCTGGCCAAGGACGTGGAGGAGTTCGTACGGGAGTTGCTGGCCGGGCTGGAGGACGTGCCCGCGTACTACGCCCACATGGGCCCGGCCAACGCCCGGGGCCCGGCGCCGGTCGACCTGACGCCCCCGGCGGTCGCCGACGCCGAGGAGATCGCCCGACGGCTGACGGCGGGCGAGTGGGTCGTGGACCTGCGCAACAGGGTCGCCTTCGCCGCGGGGCATGTCGCGGGCTCGTTCAACTTCGAGGCCGACGGACAGCTCGCCACCTATCTGGCCTGGCTGATCCCCTGGGGCAAGCCGGTGACCCTGCTCGCCGAGAGCCCCGGGCAGCTGGCCGCCGCCCAGCGCGAACTGGTCCGGGTCGGTCTCGACCGGCCCGCCGCCGCCGCGACCGGCGAGGTCGGCCAGTGGCTGCGCCCCGGCGCGGAACCCGCCGCCTTCCCCCGTGCCACCTTCGCCGAACTCGGCGCGCTCGGCCCGGGGCGGGATGTGGTGGTGCTCGATGTGCGCAGGCACTCGGAGCGCGCGGCGGGCCATATCGCCGGGTCGGTCCACATTCCCGTCCACACCGTGCACCAGCGGCTCGACGAGGTGCCGCCGGGACGGGTGTGGGTGCACTGCGCGGGCGGGATGCGGGCGGCCATCGCCGCCTCGCTGCTGGACGCGGCCGGGCGGGAGGTCGTCGCCGTCGACGACTCCTTCGACAACGCGGTCGCGGCCGGGCTGACCCTGGCCCCCGCCGTGCCGTGACTCCCCATCGCCCCCGCGCCACCGCGCATCACATCCCTGTGAGGAACACCGCCATGACCGCTCCCGCCCGCGCCACGCGGGGCGTCCGGCCCACCAGAACGGCCGGGGCGCTCGGCACGGATGCCGGTGGTCCGGCATGAGCGGTCTGATCCTGGCCCTGACCGCGGGCGCCGTCGTCGGTCTCGCCCTGGGCGCGCTCGGGGGCGGCGGCAGTGTGCTGGCGGTCCCGGCCCTGATCTATCCGCTCGGTTTCACCCCGGCCGAGGCCACCACCGCGAGCCTGATCATCGTCGCGACCACCAGCGCCTCCGCGCTGTACGGGCACGCCAGGGACGGCCATGTGCGCTGGCGCGCGGGCACCCTGTTCGCGGCGGCGGGGCTCGTCCCCGCGGTCCTGACGGGCCTGCTCGCCGCCCGGCTCCCGGCCGATCTGCTGACGGCCGCCTTCTCGGTGATCGCGCTGCTCGCGGCGGCGGCGATGCTGCGGCCGTCGGCCACGGGCCCTGAGAACCCCACAGCCCGCACCAGCGGTCAGGACGGTACGGACGGCACCGAGGGGCCCGATGGCGCCTCCGGCACCGGCGGTGGACGCGTGCGCGCGGGTGCCACGGGCGCCGGGCTGGGCGCGGTGACCGGACTCCTCGGTGTCGGCGGCGGCTTCCTCGCCGTACCCGCGCTGGTGCGGGTGGTCGGCCTGCCCATGCGGACAGCCGTCGGCACCAGCCTGCTGGTGATCACCCTGACCTCGCTGGTCGCCCTCACCGCGCGGACCGGCGCCACCGAGGGGCTGGCCTGGGCCCACATAGCGCCGTTCACGGGCGCCGCGATCCTCGGCGCCTGGGACGGCAGACGGCTGGCCTCGAAGATCACCGGACCATCGCTCCAGCGGCTGTTCGGCGCCATCTTGGCGGCCGTGGCCCTCGCCATGCTCCTCGACGCCCTCCTCTGACCACCTTCCGCGCCCCGACACTGGTGACCTCCCCCCCACCCCTCCTCCCCACCCCGGAAAGGACACATCATGCCCACCGACACCCCCCGCGCCCTCACTCCCGCCGAGGTCGGGCCCCGGCTCGCCGACTACGCCGTCATCGACGTCCGCACACCCGGCGAGTACGCGGGCGGCCATCTGCCGGGCGCCCTCAACATCCCGCTGGACCAGCTCGGCCGCGCCCTGCCCGAGCTGCGCGAGGCCGCCGGGCGGCGTGAGCTGCTGATGGTCTGCGCCTCGGGCGCGCGCTCCGAGAACGCGGCCAGGAGCCTGGTGCGCCAGGGCACCCGGGCCGCCACCCTCACCGGCGGCACCCAGGGCTGGGCGGCGCAGGGCCACCCGGTCGACCGGCCCGCGGTCTGCGATGTGCCCCGCGCCACCTGGAGCATGGAGCGCCAGGTACGGCTGGCCGCCGGAACCATCGTCCTCCTCGGTCTGCTGCTGGCGCTGGTCATCCACCCCGCCTTCCAGCTGCTGTCGGCCGCCATCGCGGCCGGGCTGGTCTTCTCCGCGCTGACCAACACCTGCGGGATGGCGGCGGTCCTGGCCCGGCTCCCGTACAACCGGCCGCGCGGCACCGACCTGGACGGCACACTCGCCCGGCTGCGGCAGGCGGTCGCGGAGTAGCGGGGCCCATCGGGGGGTGGGGACGGCATCCAGCCCCCGGACGCCGCAGGCGTATCGGGCCACTCCACCCGCCGGACCTGACGGCGGGGCGGTGACCGGACGCCTTTCGGCACC
>NZ_JBHVHF010000490.1:0-3797 GCF_042800315.1 Streptomyces sp. NPDC057638 | reverse complement strand
ACCCAACCCGCCCCCGCCCCACCCGCTCCTACAACGCCTCGTGGGCTCGCAGAGCTGCATTACCTCCAGGCCCGGACACCGGGCCGGGTGGATCAGTACAGCCCCGAGTAGCTACCCCAGCCGGTGCCGATCTGGGCCGTCGCGCCGAACGAGCCCTTCCCGTCACCCAGGTTCCGCAGCAGCTTGCCGTTGGTGTCGCGCGAGATCAGGTCGTTCTTCCCGTCCCCGTTCTGGTCACCGGCGCCCACGAACGCGTTCCGCCCGGCACCCCAGTCCTTGAAGACCAGCTTCCGCGCGGCGAACGTGCCCGTGGCCGTGGCCTTGCCCGTCCCGTTGTAGCGCCACAGTTCACCGCCCGCGTCCCGGGCCAGCAGATCGCCGTGACCGTCGCCGGTCAGATCGCCCGCCCCGATCAGGGTGAGCCCCTTCCAGGAGCCGGACAGCTTCACCGCGCGGGCGAGGGAGCCCGAACCGTTGTCCGCGTAGAGGTACAGCTCCCCGGTGGACCGGACCCGGGCCAGCAGATCCACCCGCCCGTCCCCGGTCAGATCACCGGGGGACAGCAGCGCGTCGAAGGCGGAGAAGCCCGCGCCGATCCGCTTCTTCGGGGAGGTCGGCTTCGGCAGTCCGGCGCAGGCGCCGTCATGGCGGTACAGCTCGCCCTTGGTGGTGCGGACGACCAGGTCGTTGCAGCGGTCGCCGGTCATATCGCCCAGGGGCAGGACACGGTTGATGTCCTTCCAGCCCGAGGAGCTGCTCAGCTGGCCGCCCGTGCTGGAGCCCTTGTCGAACCCCTGGTGCGCCGTGAGGCCGGTCCCCCGCTGGGTGACCAGTTCGGCGACACCGTCGCCGCCGTGGTCGCGGAAGGGGGTCTTGCCGCCGAGCAGATCGACCGCGCCGCTGGTGACGGCGCGCATCCCGGTGCCGGTGTCGGCGCTCAGCGTCCAGGTGTAGCGGCCGCCGTCGAGCGTCTTCCCGCCGCTGTCCTTCCCGTCCCAGCGGGCCGCGACCCGCGTGCCCTGGCTCTCGGTGGACGCGACGGTACGAACGGTCCGTCCGGTCTTGTCCTTGAAGCCGACGCTCCAGCGGACCGGCGGGACGCTGAGCTGCCAGCGGCCCGTCCAGCCGGAGGAACCCGAGGCCGAGACGGAGGTGTCCGCCTCCCCCTCCAGGAGTCCGACCGGCGTCCTCGGGACATCGACCCGGCGTACGTGGATCGCGTCCCGCTCACCGAGATAGGCGATGTTCCCGCCGAACTTGTCCACGGTGAACCGTCCGGCCGGGCCGATCTCCGACGTCCGGGCCGTGCCGGTGCCCTGGTGGAAGTCGCTCAGCCAGAGCTTGCCGTTCTTCGAGGTGACGGCGAACCCGTCGCCGAGCTTGGTCTCCGCGCCCGGCAGCGGTGTGCTGGTACGGCTCTTCTGGTCCCAGACGCCCGCCGTGCCGTCGGCACAGGCCCACAGCAGCCAGCGGCCCACGGCCTGGAGGTCGTTGGGGACACAGCCCGACCCCGTCGCCAGGTCCGGCGACTTCTTCTTCGTCTTGAGGTCGAGCCAGGCGACGGTGCCGCCGGCCTTGCCCGGCGTCCACAGGGTGGTGCCCCAGACGGCGGCGGCGGTGGCCGGGATCTCGAAGGACGGCCGGGCGGAACGGTCCATGAGGTCGGCCACATGCTGCTTGCCGTCCTGCGTGCGCAGCACCGCGTACCGCCCGGTGGCGTCCACGATCCGCTGGGCGCTGCCCTCACCGAGGGAGGGCTGGTTCAGCCCGTGGCCGCTGCCGTCGGCGAAGAGCACGAACGAACCGGCGGCGATATAGAGATAGCTCCCCTCACCCAGCGGGCTGAGCGAACCGTCGCTGAGGTTCACCGACTGCCGCTGCACCGGTTCGGAGACGGTGGGCGCGCCCGCTCCGGCGCCGGTCCGCCGCTCGTACAGGGCCCGGTGCCGCGACTCCTCGGTGGAGTTGATGGTGGCGAGGCGTCCGGCGCCCAGCGCCAGGGCGTCATACCGGATATGGCGCGGCGCCACGGGGAGCGCCATGGTGGCCACGGGGGCACCGTCGGCGCCGAGGGCGATCCGCTGGTAGCCCCACGCGCGCGACCCGGAGCCGCCCGCGACGAGCAGGGAGCCGTCCGGGACCGCGTGGCGCCATACGTCGGCCTCCCGCAGCAGCTCGCGTGACGCGCCGCCGCCGACCGGGATGGCGTGGAGCGCCCCGAAGGCCGTGTCCCAGCCCTGGTGCCGCACGCGGTAGACGATCCAGTCGCCGACGCTCCCCATCACCCGTTCCACCCGGCCCGTGAACTCCTCGGGCAGCGTGGTGGTGACCGGCTTGGCCTCCCTCACCCGGCGGTCGAGGGTGACCACCTCCGTGCTTCCGGGCTGGTACGCCACGACGTGGTCACCGCCCAGCCGGAGCCCGTCGCCACCGGTGAACTCCTGTGACAGCTCGGTCAGCCATGCCCCCTCGTAGGAGAACAGCACCCGGACGGCGGGGGCGTCCTTCCGCGTCACGGTGAGCACCGCGCCATGGAAGTCCTGCCCCATCTGGGTGGTGAACCCGGTGGCCCCCTCGGGCAGCCCGGCCACCGGCCGGGACTCGGTGCGCCCGTCGACGGCGGTCAGCACGGACAGCTCGCTGATCATGCCGTCCGCGCCGCGCCGGAAGGCGAGGACGGAGTCCTTGGTGTACGCCCGGGTCCACTCCGCGCCCGGGGGCAGGGTCACCGTGGACACCGCGCCGGTGGCCAGATCGGTGAGCGTGATGGGCCGGGAGCCGTCGGCGGCGGGCTCGGCCGCCTGCTTGGCGCGCAGCCAGGAGTGGCCCGCGGAGGTGGGGCCCGGGGCGGGCACCGTCTTCCCCGTGGCGTACTCCGTCCAGTACGAGCCCGTGCCACCGGGCGGGGTGTGGAGGAAGCCGGTGGCACCCGACTCGAAGGCCCGGGTCGCGGGATAGCCCTTGTCCACGATCGGCGGCACCACGGTCTCCTGCTCCGACGCCACCGCCCCGGGGGCCGCCGCCGCGGTCGGCGCGGTCACCGCGCACAGACCGGCGCCCACGGCGAGCACCACGGAGGTGGCGACGGCCCGGCGCGTCCACGCGCCGGACGGGAGGGTTGGGGAAACCTGCACGGATCGTCCTTCCGATGGGGCGGGCCGGGCGCGCGAACGCCCGTCCCGGCCATGCTGCTCGTTCTATCGCCGGGTGATCGGTCCACCGGCCACGGCTGGCGGCCTCTCGCCGTGCCGCGCGCGGGGACCGCCCGGGTCCGCTCCCGCGCTCTCCCCCACGGAGCACCGGAGCCACCCGGCCGGCCTCGCCCTCGTACCCCGCCCGCGTCCGGCCGGGACCCGGGGGCCGCCGACCGCCACGGACGACGGTGGTACGACGGCGGCGCGCGGCACGACGTCAGGTCGGACCCCCGGCCATGGCTCGCATACGAGTCACACCCTTCACTCCCGTCACACCAGTGACCGCACTGAGATCAGGCGATCCCTGGGGGAACAGTGGCGACGGAAGCGAAGCGGAGGGACTCGGAGAGAGCGCGCCCGGGGGTTCCTGCCAAGTGAGACTCATGACCAGGCCAATGGTTGTCCATCTGTTCCCGAGATTTTTCCGAGCGCAGAGCACACCCCTGCCCGAGCGGAAACGGAAGGAAACCAGAGGACGGCGGAGGCAAGGGGAGGGGGAGCACCGTGCCATGGGGCACCGAGGCGAGGACCGACAACGGCGCGACACCGGGCCGGGGGCGGGCCACAGCACGCGACAGGGCCCGCATCCCAAGGGATGCGGGC
>NZ_JBHVHF010000489.1:0-3814 GCF_042800315.1 Streptomyces sp. NPDC057638 | reverse complement strand
GCGCGGGGCCGGGCCCCGCGCGCTCCGCACTGCTTAGTACTGCTCGGTCTCGACGAAACCGGCGTCCGCGTCGTCGTCGGCACCGAAGGCGTCGGCGGCGGCGGTCGGGTCGAATCCGGGCGGGCTGTCCTTGAGCGCCAGGCCCATGTTGGCCAGCTTCGCCTTGACCTCGTCGATCGACTTCGCACCGAAGTTGCGGATGTCGAGCAGATCGGCCTCGGAGCGGGCGACGAGCTCACCCACGGAGTGGATGCCCTCGCGCTTGAGGCAGTTGTACGAGCGGACCGTGAGCTCCAGCTCCTCGATCGGCAGCGCCAGATCGGCGGCGAGCGCGGCGTCCGTCGGGGACGGACCCATGTCGATGCCCTCGGCGTCGATGTTCAGCTCGCGGGCGAGACCGAACAGCTCCACCAGGGTCTTGCCCGCGGAGGCCATGGCGTCACGGGGACGCATCGCCTGCTTGGTCTCGACGTCGACGATCAGCTTGTCGAAGTCGGTGCGCTGCTCGACTCGGGTGGCCTCGACCTTGTAGGTGACCTTGAGGACCGGCGAGTAGATCGAGTCGACCGGGATCCGGCCGATCTCCTGGCCCACCTGCTTGTTCTGCACGGCGGAGACATAGCCGCGGCCACGCTCGACCGTCAGCTCCATCTCCAGCTTGCCCTTGCCGTTCAGCGTGGCGAGCACCAGGTCGGGGTTGTGCACCTCGACACCGGCCGGAGGCGCGATGTCGGCGGCGGTCACCAGACCGGGACCCTGCTTGCGCAGGTACATCACGACCGGCTCGTCGTGCTCCGAGGAGACGACCAGCTGCTTGATGTTGAGGATGAGGTCGGTGACGTCCTCCTTGACGCCCGGCACGGTGGTGAACTCGTGCAGGACACCGTCGATACGGATGGACGTGACCGCCGCACCCGGGATCGAGGAGAGCAGCGTACGGCGGAGGGAGTTACCGAGGGTGTAGCCGAAGCCCGGCTCCAGCGGCTCGATCACGAACCGGGAGCGGTACTCGTCGACGACCTCTTCGGTCAGCGAGGGACGCTGAGCGATCAGCATGAGGATCGGTCCTTCAGTCGGGGGCGCCCGCTATTTGACGCCCGACGAATTACTGCGTGGAACAAGGGTACGGGCGGTACGACCCGAGAAGGCCGTACCGCCCGAATCCAGTCAGCCGTGCGGCCGTGCGTCAGACGCGGCGGCGCTTGGGCGGACGGCAGCCGTTGTGCGGCGTGGGGGTGACGTCCTGGATCGAGCCGACCTCAAGGCCGGTGGCCTGGAGGGAGCGGATCGCGGTCTCACGGCCGGAGCCGGGACCCTTGACGAAGACGTCGACCTTGCGCATGCCGTGCTCCTGCGCGCGGCGGGCGGCCGACTCGGCGGCCATCTGCGCGGCGAAGGGGGTGGACTTGCGCGAGCCCTTGAAGCCGACGTGGCCGGCGGAGGCCCAGGAGATCACGTTGCCGGACGGGTCCGTGATCGAGACGATCGTGTTGTTGAACGTGCTCTTGATGTGGGCGTGCCCGTGAGCGACGTTCTTCTTTTCCTTGCGGCGCACCTTCTTGGCAGCGCCCTGACGACCCTTGGGGGGCATCTCTTACTCCTACGGGAGGTGGTCGGTCCTACAGCGAAGACCGCTGGCTGTCGCGGTCCGGGGGCGACCCCGGGAATCCGCAGCGTCCGCTGTGGACTACTTCTTGCCCGGCTTCTTCTTACCGGCGATGGCGCGACGCGGGCCCTTGCGGGTACGGGCGTTCGTGCTGGTGCGCTGGCCGTGGACCGGCAGACCGCGGCGGTGACGCAGACCCTGGTAGCAGCCGATCTCGACCTTGCGGCGGATGTCGGCCTGGATCTCGCGACGGAGGTCACCCTCAGTCTTGATGTTGTTGTCCACGTACTCGCGGATCTTGACCAGGTCTTCCTCGGCCAGGTCACGAACGCGGGCGTTCGGGTTCACACCGGTGGCGGCGAGGGTCTCCTGCGCCAGGGTGCGGCCGATGCCGAAGACGTAGGTGAGTGCGATCTCCACACGCTTGTCGCGCGGGATGTCAACACCGGAAACGCGTGCCATTCAATGGCTCCTGAGTGTTCGGGGGTCTTCCACAGAGCCACTCCCGGCCGCCGTATGAGGTACGGAACGGGTCCCCGGCCCCCACCGAGGGTGTCGTCAACCGCGTGGCGCGGCCCGACGGGCACTGCGTAATTACAGATACTGCTTGCGTCGCGCGAAGAACTGCGGAAGGCAGGTCGGTCGGCGTGCGTCAGCCCTGGCGCTGCTTGTGGCGCAGGTTGTCGCAGATGACCATGACCCGGCCGTGACGGCGGATCACCTTGCACTTGTCGCAGATCTTCTTGACGCTCGGCTTGACCTTCATGGGATGTGAGGTTCTCCGGGTCAGTGTCCCGCCCAGTGCCGTGGCACGGACGTGACAAGATCTACTTGTACCGGTAGACGATCCGGCCACGCGTCAGGTCGTACGGAGACAGCTCCACGACGACCCGGTCGTCCGGAAGGATTCGGATGTAGTGCATCCGCATCTTGCCGGAGATGTGCGCGAGGACCTTGTGACCGTTCTGAAGCTCCACCTTGAACATCGCGTTCGGGAGGGACTCGATCACGGTGCCCTCGATCTCGATGGCACCTTGCTTCTTGGCCACGCTTCGCCCTTCGAATCGGCTACCTTGATCGACTCTCGCCGCCATACACCCACATGAAAGCGGGCACACGGGTACACGAGAGCCGACGCATCAGTCTACGTCAGGCCATCCGAAAAGACGAATCCCGCAAGTCTGCCCCGCTACGGAGATCGTTACGCGTGACGGGCGGGGGGCGCGGGGAGCGAGCGGGCCGGGCGCGGAGCGTGACGGCCCCGCCCGGCGGCCCGCCCGGGGCGCGCGGCTCAGGAGGCCAGCGGGTCCGGCGCGGCCGTGACGCCCAGCGCCGCCAGCTTGGCCTTGCCGCCGTCCACGGCGGTCAGCACCAGCGGACCCTCCTCGGTCAGCGCGACCGAGTGCTCCCAGTGCGAGGACCAGGTGCCGTCCGTGGTGATCACGGTCCAGTCGTCGGAGAGGACCTCGGTCCTCGGGGTGCCCAGCGAGACCATCGGCTCGATGGCCAGGCAGAAGCCGGGGACCAGCTTGGGGCCCTTGCCGCGCTTGCGGGCGACGTAGTTCAGCAGATGGGGGTCCATGTGCATCTCGGTGCCGATGCCATGGCCGCCGTACTCCTCGATGATCCCGTAACGGCCGCCGCCGGGCTTGGGCTGGCGGCGGATGAAGGTCTCGATCGCGCGGGAGATGTCCACCAGCCGGTTGCCCTGCTTCATGGCGGCGATCCCGGCCCACATCGACTCCTCGGTCACCCGGGAGAGCTCCAGCAGCTCCGGGGCGTGACCGCCGCCCACGAAGGCGGTGTAGGCCGCGTCGCCGTGCCAGCCGTCGACGATCGCCCCGGCGTCGATGGAGATGATGTCGCCGTCCTTGAGCACGGTCGTGTCATCCGGGATGCCGTGGACGACGACCTCGTTCACCGAGGTGCAGATGGTGGCCGGGAAGCCCCCGTACCCCAGGAAGTTCGACTTGGCGCCGTGCTCGGCGATGACCTTGCGGGCGACCTCGTCCAGATCACGGGTGGTGGCGCCGGGCACGGCGGCCTCACGGGTGGCCGCGTGGATGGCGGCGACCACCAGCCCCGCCTCGCGCATCTTCGCGATCTGCTCCGGGGTCTTGAGCTGCACCATGGCTGGGCCTTCCACCTTCTCGTCGTCTGCTGTCACGGCTCGTACTCAACAGTACGGCCGCGATGTCCGGTGGACAT
>NZ_JBHVHF010000488.1:0-3843 GCF_042800315.1 Streptomyces sp. NPDC057638 | reverse complement strand
GTTACATTCCGAACCCGGAAGCTAAGCCTCACAGCGCCGATGGTACTGCAGGGGGGACCCTGTGGGAGAGTAGGACGCCGCCGAACTAATATTGAGAGAGGGCCCTGTACCGGGATATCTGGTACAGGGCCCTTTCGCATGTCCGCGTCCACCTGCAGTTCATCGCGTCCACGCGCAGTTCATGGGGTATCCCTAGGCTGAGGGCATGAGTTATGACCTTGTCATCTTCGACAACGACGGTGTCCTCGTCGACAGCGAGCCTCTCTCCAACACCATCCTGGCGGCATATCTGACCGAGCTGGGACACCCCACCTCGTATGAGGACTCCGTGCGGGACTACATGGGGGCCGCCGTGCACCGTGTACACGACCTCGTCCTGGAGCGCAGTGGGCGGAAGCTGCCGGAGGACTTCGACGAGACTCTGCACGCGCGGGTCTTCGCCGCGTTCGAGCGGGAGTTGGAGGCCGTCGACGGGGTGACCGAGGTACTGGGGAAGCTGGTCGCGGACGGGGTTGCGTACTGTGTGGCGTCCTCGGGGAGCCATGAGCGGATCCGGGTCGGTCACCGCAGGACCGGACTCGATCTCTGGTTCCCGGACGAGATCATCTTCAGCGCCCAGGACGTGGGGCGGGGAAAGCCCGCGCCCGATCTCTTTCTCCACGCGGCCGCGCGGATGGGTGTGGCGCCCGAGCGCTGTGTGGTGGTCGAGGACAGTGCGCTCGGAGTGGCCGCCGCGATAGCCGCCGGGATGGATGTGTACGGGTACACCGCGATGACACCGGCCACCGGACTCACGGGGGCCACCGGGTACTTCGAGGCGATGGCGGAGCTGCCCGCGCTGCTGGTCCGGCGCTGACCCCGCAGGGGGCGGCCCCGGCGTGGTCCAGGCCCCTCTCGTACCGCTCTATCAGCGGATACCGTGGCGGACATGAGTGGCCGCGGATTGTTGATGTGGGACGAGGCAGTCACGGAGTACGACTTCGGGGACGGCCATCCGATGGACCCGGTACGGCTCGCGCTGACCATGGAGTTGGTGCGGGCGTACGGGCTCGACCGGGTGATGGACGTGGTGGCGGCGAAGCCCGCCGGGGAGTCGACGCTCCGGCTGGTGCACCGGGAGGACTTCCTGGCGGCCGTGCGGGCGGCCTCCGCGGAGCCGAGGGCGGCCGACCAGGCGTACGGGCTCGGGACGGTGGACGATCCGGCCTTCATGGGCATGCACGACGCGTCGGCGCGGATCGCCGGGCAGTCCGTCGGGGCGGCCGAGGCGGTCTGGCGGGGCGAGACCGCGCACGCGGTGAACTTCGCGGGCGGGCTGCACCATGCGATGCCCGGCGCGGCGGCGGGGTTCTGTGTCTACAACGACGCCTCGCTCGCCATCGCCCGCCTGCTGGAGCTGGGGGCGGAGCGCGTCGCCTATGTCGACGTCGACGTCCACCACGGGGACGGGGTGCAGGCGACGTTCTGGGAGGACCCCCGGGTACTGACGATCTCGCTGCACGAGCACCCCCGGACGCTCTTCCCCGGCACCGGATGGCCGGAGGAGACAGGCGCGGACGGTCCCGGGGAGGGGGGAGCGGTCAATGTCGCGCTGCCGGCCGGGACCGGGGACGAGGGGTGGCTCCGGGCCTTCCACGCTGTCGTGCCCGAGCTGTTGGCGGACTTCCGTCCCCAGGTGCTGGTGACCCAGCACGGGGCCGACACCCACTTCGAGGACCCGCTGGCCCATCTCGCGGTCTCCCTGGACGCCCAGCGAATGGTCCAGGAGGCGTGCCACGAACTGGCCCACGCCTATGCGGACCAGGGGCGGTGGATCGCGCTGGGCGGCGGCGGATACGCCGTCGTGGACGTGGTGCCGCGGTCCTGGACGCATCTGGTGGGGATCGCCGCGCACGCGCCGGTGGACCCCGAGTCATTGATCCCCGAGGAGTGGCGGGAGCAGGTCTACGCGCGGACCCGGCAGACCGGACCACGGCGGATGACGGACGGACGCAGCCCGGCATGGCGGGAGTGGACCGCCGGGTACGACCCGGCCGACCGGCTCGACCAGGCGGTGCTCGCGACCCGTCGTGCGGTGTTCCCGCTGCGGGGTCTGCTCGCCTAGTGGGGGATCAGGCTGGGTCGGGGAGCGGGGTCGGACGTCTTGGACGGTATACGGAGCGTCTCCGTGACCCTCGGGATCAGTGGGCAAGCTGAGGCAGTTGTGATGTGAAGGTATCGGTGGGGTGCACGGGGCTGGAGGGACGGAGTCGGGCAAAAAGGGCCATGCAACGTCGATTTTCAGCCATTCCTTGGCAGGGGTCGACGATCATCGAGGAAGGGTGGGGTCGTTACGCCGACCGTGCGGCGGATTCTTCCTTTTCGCCCGGTGGGGCCGGGGGTCCGGCACCATCGGTGGGGTGGTGAGCATCGACGCGCTGCGGGCGCATCTTCTGGCGGCCCGGCTGGCCGGCCCCGTACGCACCCCGCGCGAGGCCGGTCTGCGCAGCTACCGGCTCTTCGCCGCCCGGGACCCCCGGGTGACCCTCGGAATCACCCCCGCCCGCGAGTGGAGCGAACGGGACATCATGGCCCTCATGGCCGCCAAGTGCGGTGTTTCCGCTGATCCAGGCCATGTTCAGGGTGTCGACGCGATTGACCCCGAGCGGACCGTGCGGGCGCTCGACGCCTTTGCCGGGAGACTGCGACAGGTGGCCCGGAGTCGCGGTGCGGTACAGCTGGGGACGGGGCATCCGCACCGGCTGCTCGGCTTCTACGCCGCGCTGGCGGAGGCCTTGTCCGCGGCGGGCTGCCGTGTCCTCACCCCCGCACGGGGGCGGCGCGTTGATATCGCTAGTCGGTTTGGCGTACGCGCCTGCGGCCTCGACTACGTACAGGGAGTCGCGCTGGTGCGGGAACCCGGCGCGCGGGGAGGCGTGGGTGGCACCGGCGCACACACCCACTCGCCTCTCCCGGTTCGTGCGGTTTTGGAGAGCCTGGCGGAGAGCGGCGGACCGCTGCCGGATCTGGTCATCGGGGACCATGGATGGGTCTGCGGGGCAGGTCAGCTAGGCATTGAGGCCATAGGGCCGGCCGACATCGACGACCCCGCGCTCTTCGTCGGGGAGGCGGAGGGGAGCGTCTCCGTGGCGGTTCCGCTTGATGATGGCGCGCGGTCCTCTTACTACCGACCGCTGACACGCTATGTACTCAATCGAGCGTGTCTGTCACAGTAGGCGGCCGATGGCTGCTCCTCTTCCCCACTCGTATCACCCGCCCCTAGTCTGGGGAGTGAGCGCACAGCGACGAAGAGTCACCGGAGGGGAAGCCGGTGTGCGTCGTGTGCGGAAGGTACAGGTGGGTCATGGCTGCTGGCAGTGAGAGGCCTCTCAACGAGGTCAAGTTCCTTACCGTGGCGGAAGTCGCCTCGGTGATGAGGGTGTCGAAGATGACGGTGTACCGATTGGTGCACAGCGGTCATCTGCCGGCGATCCGGGTGGGGAGGTCCTTCCGGGTACCGGAGCAAGCGGTGCACGACTATCTCCGCGAGTCTTTCGTGGGGGTGGAATCCGCGTAGCGGAGCCGAGTGGCCGCCCTCGGATTACACCCTCTCAGCCTGGGCGGGTAGGCTTGGCCGACGTAGGTCGTGTGGGCCCAGACGCCCCGCACCGATTCCCGCTGGCGCGGGAAGGTTCCGAGAAGTGAGCGAGGGTAGTCGTGGGCTCTGTTATCAAGAAGCGGCGCAAGCGGATGGCTAAGAAGAAGCACCGCAAGCTGCTCAAGCGCACCCGCGTTCAGCGCCGCAACAAGAAGTAAGCGGTAGCTGTCCGTTTTATCGTGGCCCTCCCACCACCCGGTGGGAGG
>NZ_JBHVHF010000487.1:0-3950 GCF_042800315.1 Streptomyces sp. NPDC057638 | reverse complement strand
GTGGTGACGGGCGTCTGTCGTGGGTGGCGGCCTGGCTTCAGGGGGGAGGGGCGGCGGCGGTCTCGGCATCCGCGTCGCGGTCGCCGCCGGCTTCGGTCGTGGTGTCCGTGTCGGTGTCGGTGTCCGTGTCGGTCGTGGTGTTGGTTCTGGCCGGGGCCGGGGCCGGGGCCGGGTTCGCGGGCGCGGTCGGGGCCGGGTTCGCGGGCGGGGCCGGGTCCTGGGGCGTAGTCGTGGTCGGCCGCGCGGGCGGGGCCGGCGTCGGCGTCGGCGTCGGGGGGCGGATCGCGCTCGGGCGCTTGCTGAGGTCCGGGGTCTCGGGCCAGGGGCTCACGGGCGCGGCCCAGGGACGTTCCGGATCGGGATCCGCCCGCCGGGCCGGTTCCATGGCCGGTTCTGTCACCGGGTCGGCCAGGGCCCTCCCGGCCGGTTCCGGTTCCTCGGCCATCAGGGATTCCGGCGTCAGCGCGTAGAGGTCGGGCGGGTCCTCGGGGCCGGGGTCACGGGAAGGCCGCCGACCGGACGCGGAGACCTCCGCCGTCCCGGCTCCCTCCCGCCATCCCTTCCGCTCCGGCGCTGTCTCCGTACCGCCGCCGGAGCCGTTCGGCGGCGGGCCGGCCGGCGGGGAACCCGGTGCTGCCGACCGGGGCGTACGGACCGCCGGGGGCCGCTCGCCCCCGGCCGACCGGGGGCGCTTCCGTACCGCCACCGTCACCGCCCACAGCCGCATCAGCACCGCCGCCGGGACGGCGATCAGCGCCGACCACAGCAGCGCGGCGGCGCCCGCGCGCCACCAGACCGGACCGAAGTCCGCGAGCCGCCCGGTGCCGAGCGCCCCACCGGAGAGCGCGGTGAGCAACGCGGTCAGCACGGCACAGACCGCCGCCGCGAGCAGGGCGGTCAGCGCGGTGTCCCGGCTGCTGCCCGCCGGGCCACCGGGCCGTCTCCCCCGGGGCGGACGCGGATACGGCGAGGGCGCGGCGCGGGTGCCCGCCGCCGTGAAGCGCGCGATCACGAGCGCGGCGAGGACGGGCAGCGCGAGGCAGGCCCAGTTCAGCGGGGTGCCGGGGCCCTCGCCCGGAACGGCGGCGATCAGCGGGAAGTGCGGCAGCGAGGGGTCCCCGTCCACGGCGAAGGGGGCGGCGGTGGCTCCCGTACCGAGGGCGAAGCCGGGTCCGAGGGCGTAGGCGGCGGCCCAGACCGCCGCGTTGGGCACCAGCGCGATCCCGAGCAGCAGCACGGCGAGGCGCCCGGTCCAGCCGTCCGCCAGGTGCAGGAACGAGTCCTGCGAGGCATCCGCGTGCCAGACCAGCGAGCACGCGACCAGCAGGGCCCCGCCGCCGACCAGGGTCAGCGTCCCGGCCAGGGCGGCCCGCAGCGCGACGGCGCCCCGGGGATCGCGCGGCGCGACCCGGATGTCCGCGAGCCGGGCGGAGGCGGCGGGCACCCCCGGGCGGCCGAGTGCCGTCCACACCCCGGCCGTGGCGGCGGCCACCGTCAGCAGCGGGGGCCACAGCAGCGCGCCCGGCCAGCCGGGCGTCAGCGGCCCGCCCTCCGCGTAGACCGTCACCGCGCCTCCGACCAGCAGATATCCCCCGGCCACCGCCGTGACCGCGCCGCCCGCCGAGGGCCGGGCCCGCCGTACGTCCGGCAGGACGGCGTCCCGCGCGGCCCGGTGGACCAGCCAGAGCGGTACCACCATCAGCAGCAGCGGCACCAGCCCGATGGGCGCGGGGTGGCCGGAGAAGGTGTCGATCCGCACCAGTTCGGCGCCGTGCGCCAGCAGCCAGAGCGCGGCGGCGACCCGTAGCGCGCCGTCGGGGCCGCTGTCGGGGTACGGGGAGCTGATCCACACCAGTGTCACCAGGACCGCGAACGCGCCGAGCCCCAGCCCGGCGGCGGTCGCGCCCCGGACGGCGCAGGCGGCCAGGGAACCCGTCCGGCCGCCCTGCACCAGGACGGCCTCCGGGGAGCACGACGGTTCGTCGTCGGTCAGCTGGGTCACGCGGCCATGCTGCCAACGACACGCGCTCTATCCATGTAACGGGCGAATGCCCGTTGTGTCGCCCAATATGCGTTTATGTACTTTTACGTTAAATGCACCATCTGGTGGAGCCCCACATGACGGAGAGCACCTCCTCCCGCCCGCCCGATATCCCCCTCCCCCCGCCCAAGGAACGACGACGGCTGCGCGAGGCCAGGGGGCTGAGCCAGCAGGCCGTCGCGGCGGCGATCGGGGTCACCCGGGCCACCATCCGCGCCTGGGAGTCCGGACGCAGCAGTCCACGCGGCCCTCGGCGCACGGCGTACGCGGAGCTGCTGGGCCTGCCCGGGGCGCGGAGCGACGACGCTCCGGTGCCCACCGCTCCCGCCACAGGTACGGGAATGAAGACTGGGGCGGGCGGCCCGGTGACCGCGCCCATCGCCGCCGCTGGAGCGGACCACTCAGAGCTCGCAGCGGGTGCGCCCGCGTGCGTCGGCGTATCCGTGACCGGTACGGACGCGGGGGTGGGGGCCGGTGGCGGGGCCGGGGTCTCGGCCGCGCCCGTCGCGACGGAGACTCCGGAACCGGCCGCGCCCGCCCCGGCGGTGGCGGCGGCAGTGGTGACGGCGGTCGCCGGACACCCCGCCGGTGCGCCCACGGCGGTACTGGAGACCACGGGGCCCGATGACGGGCCACGGGCCCAGGGCGATCCACGGGCGGCCGGGGCCCGCGAGCCCGCACCCCCGGTCCAGCAGCCCCAGCCCCCGCGACAGGAACCCGGCCAGGGCGGCCCGGCCCCGCACCGGGGCCAGGACCGGAACACAGGACCGGGCACAGGACCGGGACCGGGACAGGGACTGGGACAGGGACAGGGACAGGGACAGGGCCTCGGCACGGACACCCGCAGCGGCAGCGGCAGCGGCAGCAACGAACCCCACACCGACGCCGACGCCGACGACACCAACACCAACACCAACACCTTCGGGGATACCGCCCCCGGCCTCAGCTGGGCACCCCGCTCGGGCCCCGGCTCGGAAGCGGAGAGGACGGGCCCCACCCCCGAGCACGCCTTCGACACCCTCTACACCCGCGACGCCCCCGCCCTCGTTCGTCAGACCTTCCTGCTCACCGGCCGCCGCGTGCTCTCCCAGGCCGCCGTCGAACGTGCCTTCCACCTCGCCTGGCAGCACTGGCCCGAGGTCGCCCGCGACCGCGACCCGACCGGCTGGACCCGCGCCGCCGCGTACGAGTTCGCCATGTCCCCCTGGCAGCGACTGCGCCCGGCGTATCGCCACCCGGACACGCCGCCGCTGGAACCCGGGCCGCGAGCGCTGCTCGAAGCGCTGCTGGCGCTGCCGCCGACGTACCGCCGTACCGTCGTCCTCTACGACTGTCTCGGCCTGGACCTGCCGGAGACCGCCGCCGAGACCGAAGCCAGTACACCCGCCACCGCCAACCGGGTGCTGCACGCCCGTGAGGCCCTCGCCGGGCGGCTGCCGGAGCTCGACTCGCCCGAGGAACTGCGCCGTCGGCTCATCGAGCTGGCGGACGCCTTTCCCGAACCCGAACTGACGCCCGCGCGTGAGGTACGGGAGGGCAGCGAGGACCATGTCTGGTTCTGGACCCGCACCGCGCTCGCGATCACGGCGCTGATCGTGACGGCGACCAGCTTCACCCTGATGACGGCGCCCCAGCAGTACGAGCCAGGGGTGCCCGCCGGGCAGCGCGTCGCGGGCGTACCGGCACACGCCGGTCCCCCGCCGCTGACCGTCCAGGACAGGGAGCTGCGGCGGAAGCTCCTCTCCGAACCGGCCCACGGCCCCGAACGGCTGGTTCCACAGAGCCGCTGACCCGCTGACCCGCTGACCCGCTGACCCGTCCGATCCTCAGGCACACAGACCCGCCGGACCCGGGATCGTGCCCGGGTACGCCGAGGGGCCCGTGTCCCTCGCTGAGAAGTCCTCTGGGG
>NZ_JBHVHF010000486.1:0-3986 GCF_042800315.1 Streptomyces sp. NPDC057638 | reverse complement strand
GGAAGCGGTCGACCGGCGTGTCGGCCGGAGCGCCGACCGGGGGCGCCGCACCCCCGCCCCGCAGCGGCGCGGCGCCTGGTTCTCCCTGCTGTGCGCGCTGCTCCTGGGCGGATTCCTCCTCGCCCCGGAGTCGGTGGAGTCCTCGGGCATCGCGTCGCGGCCCGGCGGGCCGGACCTCGCGCGTGCCGGGACCGTCGCATGGCCGCTGTCGCCCGTCCCCGACCCGCTGCCCCACTCGCCGCCCCGGCGGATCACCGTCCGCGCGCTCGGTGTGGACGCCCCGGTGCGCGCCGTGGGTCTTGAGCCCGACGGGTCGATCGCCGCGCCGCCGGTGGACGAGGAGAACCTCGCCGGGTGGTACGCGGGTGCCGTCACTCCCGGTGAACGCGGTACCGCCGTCGTGGTCGGGCATGTGGACACCACGCGCGGACCGGCCGTCTTCTCGCTGCTCGGGTCGCTCCAACGGGGCAGTGCCGTCGAGATCCTCCGCGCGGACGGCCGGACGGCCGTCTTCCAGGTCGACCGGGTCGAGACCCATGGCCGGAGCGGATTCCCGTCCCAGCGGGTCTACCGGGACGCGCCCCGGCCGGAGCTGCGGCTGATCACCTGCGGCGGCCGGTTCGTCCCCGGGGCGGGGTACGACGCGAACGTCGTGGTCTTCGCGCACGCCACCAGCGTCCGCTGAGCGGATACCACGCGACTGCCGCGCGAAAGCCGCACGGATGTCACGCGGATGCCACCACGAACACCCCGGATACCACCGGGCCGGGCCTCGCGTACCCGTCTCCTCAAGGAAGCGAGCACGGGAGGCGCGGGCCTCAGATCAGGGTGGTCGCCTCGCGCACGGAGAGCTTCAGCCCCTCCTCGTACGCCTGGGTGAAGCGCGCGTCACCCAGGGCGGCGCGCAGATCCGTCTCCGCGCGGCGACGGGTGGTGTGTTCGTCGTCGAAGGGCTGGAGGCCGATGCCGCCGGGCTGTCGCTCATGGGCGTCGTAGGCCGCGAGGAGACGTGCGCCGTCGTACGGGGTGAGATGGGCCATCGCCCAGGCGGCGCACAGGAAGTGGTCGGCGATCAGCTGCGGCACCACCAGGTAGGCGAGGACGTCCAGATGGCCCACGGCCTCGGCGCTGCGGGCCCGGGCGTTCGCGTAGCCGCCGTCGAGGCAGTCCAGCCAGGCCTGGGTGCCCTGGATCAGCCCCCGGAAGAACCCTGGGGTGGACGGTGTCAGCGCGGCTTCCAGCGCGTCCAGTTGCTCCCGTGCCACGGCGGTGCGTCCGGTGCCGCCGAAGTGGTGGGCGAGCAGTATGCGTCCGGCGCCGACCACCTCGATCGCGTAGTCGTCGGCGCTGGCGACGATCGCGACCAGCTCCCGTTCCGCCCGCCCGCGTTCCTCGTCGCCGACGGCGGTGCTCAGTCGCAGGCGGGCGAGGCGGGACCGGAAGACGAGGGCCTGGGTGTCCACCCCGGCACCGGCCGAGGAGCGCATCGCCCGTTCGTAGTCGGCCGCGGCCTCCTCGTACCGCTCCTCGCGTTCGTACGTGGTGCCGCGCGCCGACAGCGCCTCCGCGACGCCCCAGTCGTCGCCCGCCTCCTCGAAGAGCCGCAGGGCCCGGTCGGCGTCGCCGGGGGCGTGCGCGGGGCACAGCCGGGCGCGCATCAGCAGCGCGAAGCCCAGGTCCCAGCCGCCACCGTGGCGTTCGCAGGTGGTGACGTAGGCGTCCACGGCGTCCAGGAGGGAGGTGAGTTCCCCCGCCATCAGCCGGACGAAGAACCACAGGGAGGCGGGCTGGCGGACGATCTGCGGCAGCTCCGGACGGTAGGCGGCGACGATCCGGCGCAGCCGCTCCTGGGTGGCGGGGCTGGCGAGCCCGCCGATCGCCTCGTCGGTGACGCCCTGGCTGGCGAGCAGGGTCAGCCGCACACCGCGCCGTGCCTCCCACAGCCAGGGCTCCGGCCAGGGCGGCGGCAGCGAGGTGGAGCCCCGCGGGCAGGGTTCGGCCGGGCGGGGACGGCCGTCAAAGACGCCGGGAGCGACGAGAACACCGGACGCACCGGCATCTGGGGCCAGGGGTTCGAAGGGGTCGGGACCGAGCGCGGCGACGGCGGACGACCAGATGTGGACGTCCTGTTGATGGCCGCGCTGCTGCCAGAACCAGTGCAGGGACAGGATGAGACAGAGCCCCTCCTGTTCCTCGGCGTGGTCGACGCTCGTGCGCAGGGCGGCGCGTATGTTGTCGTGTTCCCGCTCCAGCCGGTCCATCCACGCCCGCTGGCGCGGTCCGCGCAGCTCGGGTTCCCCGGTGCGGGCGAGTTCCCTGTAGGCGCGCAGATGGCGCACCGCCATGGTGTCGTGTTCGCCCGCCTCGGTGAGCCGTTCGGCGGCGTACTCGGCGACGGTTTCGAGCAGCCCGTACCGCATGCCGTCGTCGCCGTGCGGCGTGGCGACCACGAGCGACTTGTCGACCAGGGCGGCGAGCGCGGCGAGCACGTCGCGCGCCGCCAGGGGGCCGGATCCGCAGACCTCCTCCGCCTGGGGCAGGGCGCAGCCGCCGGAGAAGACCGACAGCCGCCGCAGGACGGTGCGTTCGGCGTCGTCCAGGAGGTCCCAGGACCAGTCGACGACGGCGCGCAGGGTCTGCTGGCGCGGCAGGACGGTACGGCTGCCGGTGGTCAGCAGCCGGAACCGGTCGTCCAGCCGGTCGGCGATCTGCCGGGCGGTCAGGACCCGCAACCGGGCGGCGGCGAGTTCGAGCGCGAGGGGCAGTCCGTCGAGGCGGCGGCAGATCTCGGCGCAGGCGTCCGGGTCGTCCTCGGTGCGGAACCCGGGCCTGGCGGCGGCGCCCCGGTCGGCGAGCAGCCGCAGCGCGGTCCTGGGCGGCAGCGGGCCCACACCGCTGAGGAACTCGCCGGGGACGCCCAGGGGCTCCCGGCTGGTGGCCAGGACGCGCACCCCCGGGCAGCGGGTGAGCAGCGTGTCCACCAGGTCGGCCGCCGGGCCCACCAGGTGCTCGCAGTTGTCGAGGACGAGCAGCATGGTGCGGCGGGCGCAGTGCTCCACGAGCCGGTCCAGCGGGGGCCGGGCGGCCGGTTCCGTGGTGGCGAGCCTCAGGTGTTGCTCGCGGGCACCCAGGGCGGTGAGGACCGTCTCGGGGACGCCGTCCGCGTCCCGTACGGGGGCGAGTTCGGCGGCCCACACCCCGTCGGGCCAGGCCCCCGGGCTCACGGTGGCCGCCGTCTCCAGAGCGAGCCGGGTCTTGCCCGCCCCCCCGGGCCCGATCAGGGTCACCAGCCGGTGCTCGCGCAGCGCGGCCGCCAGATCGGCGAGGTCGTCCTCGCGGCCGACGAAGGACGTGAGGGGGGCCCGGAGGTTGCCCCGCGAGGGTGGTACGGGCGGCGGGGTGAGCAAGGCGCCGTACAGGGCCCGCAGTTCCTCCCCGGGGTCGGTGCCGAGACGGTCGGCGAGCCGGACACGGATCTCCTCGTACGCCTGGAGCGCCTCCGCCGGGCGGCCGGACGCGGCCAGCGCACGGATACGCAGGGCCTGTAGTGGCTCGTCGAGCGGCTCTGTGGCCGCGAGCGCGGTCACCTCCGCCAGGACCGTGTCGGCTCGCCCCAGCGCGATATCGGCGCCGAGACGGGCGCGACGGGCTTCGGCGCGTCTCCTTTCGGCGCGCACCACCAGCGGGTCGTCGCTTCCGTCCGGCAGATCGGCGAGCGCCGTGCCGCCCCAGAGCGCGAGGGCCTCGTCCAGCAGCGGCACGGCGTCGGCCGGGCGGCCTGCGGCCAGCGCGGCGACGCCCTGGGTGGTGAGGCGGTCGAACCGGTACAGGTCGACGTCCTCACGGTCGGCGGCGAGCCGGTACCCCCCGGGCGTGAGCTGTACGGCCTCCGGGCCAAGGGTCCGCCGCAGGCGCCCGACGAGGGCCTGGAGGGCCGCGCCCTCGTCCGCGGGTCTGGGCAGCCGCCCTTCGCCCCAGACCCGCGC
>NZ_JBHVHF010000485.1:0-3988 GCF_042800315.1 Streptomyces sp. NPDC057638 | reverse complement strand
GCCGTGCACCGGGCCGCCGACCTCGTCGCCCACCAGGCCGTCACCGCCGCCCGCACCCGCCGACGGCGGCGGCGCCGCGGGCGTCAGCCGTCGTGATGCCCGTACAGCGCCAGGATCTCCGCCTCGCTGTCCCCGCGGTGATAGACGTGCCAGTGCAGATGCTTCGACTCCTGGTAGAGACCTAGGTTCGTCGTCACCGACGCGGCCCCGTGCTCGGCCTCCACCATCGCCGCCACCTCGGCCACCACCTTCATCACCTCCGCCAGCAGCTGGGGCCCGCCCTGACCTAGATCCGCCAGCGACGGCGTGTGCTCCTTCGGCACCACCACGATGTGGACCGGGTGGCTCGGCTTCGTGTGATGGAACGCCAGAACCCTCTCCGTCTCCCGCACCCGGTCGATCTCCACCAGACCCGGGATCGCCTGGTGGCAGTAGAAATCCGAAATCGCAGGAACAGCAGCAGTGGTCACGAATTCACTTCCGTCTCGGCGGTTCTCTCCTCGTCAGGGTAGACCGTCCACGGCGCCGCCGGAGGAGAATGCGCCACACGACAACTCACCTGCCGCACACATCACTCACACCACAATAATTCTCGTCGCGCCGGAGAATTCAGCTGCCATCCACCCAACCTCCGCGATCACGCCCTGCTGCATCCACCCGGCGGGGCCGTCTCTGCGGCAGCCGCCCGTCCGGGACCACTACAGTGGCGCCCCATGACCTGGAACCATCTGGCGATCGACCTGAAGCCCCAAGACTCGGGCGACGAAGCGGAGTTCATCAGTGGGCCCGGCGGCCTCACCTACGAGGCGGCCCGACTGGATGTCCAGGCTGCCCTTGACCGTTTGACCGGCAAGGACAGCGCCTTCCGAGCCGTGAACCGAGCCTGGCGGAAAGGCCCGGAAGACGACTTCGTCATCAGTCACGGCCGCTATGTGTGGTGCTTGTACGAGGAGAAGCCCGGCGAGTCGACCACGGACACAGCCCAACGCCTGGCCGTAACGCTGGTCAGCCGCCTACGGCCCCGCAGGTAGACCCGGCCCTGGGCCCGCGACCGAGCTCCAGCCCAGCTGTGCTGCGCTGACGCGAGGTGGTCCGTCTCGACACTAGGCCGGAGCTCTTTCGCCGGCTTCCCCACTGCCTTCAGCCTTCTGCGCGGCCACCAGGCCCCGGGCGTCGTCGAGCGCGACACTGTTCGCCCGGGTTCTTCGGCGGGCGGTCGCACCGGTCCTGATAACCCGTCGCTCCGTCGCTTCTCGCCGTTGCGGGGTTCGCGGTTTCGGGTCACTGGTGTGCGGCGACGGACCGGATGTAGTCGGCGAGCGGTTCGAAGCCCCACGCGATCCGGCGCTCCTCGACACCCGGGGGGTCGATCATCGGGAATGGTTTCAAGGTGCCGTCGTCCTGCTGGGCGAGCTGCGTGCCGAACACTTGGGGCTGCCCGAGGTTGACGCGGACTCGATCCTCCAGCAAAGCGCCATGCCGGGCATCGGCGTCCCCTGCGGTGACCGCCCGGGCCAGCAGATCGAGACACTCCTCCTGGAAGGCGGAGGAGCGATCGGCGTGCTGGGCCAGGAGCCACGCAGCGCCGGCTGCCTCCTTGCCGACAAGGGTGCGGCCGGGCCAGCCGTGCTTGGCGATCACCCGCCGCAGCCAGGCGGTGTTGCCTCGGTCCACAGCCCGCCACTCCTCGTAGAGCTCCTCGGTCCGGTCGCCTTGGGGGGTGAGCCGGACGGCCTGGTCCCGAGCCTGCCGGTCGAGGAGTTCCCGGCGAAGCGCAGCGTCCTGCTTCGACGGGCCCGGCGGCCGCACGGCGTCCGCTACGGTGTCGAACACCTCCAGCAGCAAGGTGCGCAGGTGGCCGGGGAGGGCGGATTCCTCCAGCGCCTCCGGCGGCAGCCACCGCCCGGGGTTCTGGTCGCATCCAGTCCGGGTGAACGGCCGGTCGACGACTCCGATGTGGTGAGTGCGCCCGGCACTGGCTGCGAGTGCGAAGTCCGCCGCGGGCGGCTGGGGCAGCAGACGGGCGTGGTGGCCGTGTTCCTCGGCGGCTCGCAGGGCGGCCTGGGCGGTGCTGGCACCGGCACGGTTCTCGCAGCGCACACCGGGGACAAGAGGCCGGTCCCGGGCCGGTTGGGGGCACCAGGTCCTCCACTGCGTGCCCCAGCGGGTGAACAGCAGGATCGTCGGTACCGGAACCTCGGGGGCGCTCATTTCCCCGATCCTTCCGGATCTCCCGCCCGGGACTGGCCGATTCGGCGAAGGTCATCTCATCAGGTGGCCGGATCGCGCGGGCACCCATCTTGTGACCCGGAGCCGGTTGGTTCGAGGACTCGCCGTGACCGGAGCGGGGCGGCCCGACAACGAAGAGATGGTAAGATAATAAATGTCGAATTGGGGAGGGTGAACCCTGGTCGACCACCACGCACACCAGTCGAGGAGGAAATCGTGACCACCGCAACCCCCGCCAGTTCCCGGGTTTCCGGATGACAGAGGAACTGCTCACCCCGACCGGGGCCGCGATCCTGCTGGCTGCCGGTGACGACGGGGCTGTCTCCGGCGCCGGAGCAGCGCTCGTCCGCCTGCGGCGCGAGAGCCTGATCGTCCGTGAGTACCCGGGAGGCCCCTACCGGATCACCCAGGACGGCCAGGAAGCGGCAGCCGAGTGGCGGCGCCGCAACCCTCCGGAGGACCCCGCACTGCCGCGACTCCTTCCCAAGACCCAGCACGCGGCGATCCAGGCGGCCGCCCTGCGCCCGGACCAGCGTCTCCCCGGCTACCACGACCCGAATCCGCTGCCGCGCGACGCGTGCTTCCGCGCGCCCACCCTCAACGCCTTGCGGGAGGAGGAGTACGGGGACTACGGACGCCTGCCGGGCGAGCGGAGCTTGCCCGTCGCCGAGGCCCGCAGGCCGCTGTACCTGACGGCCGCGGGCCGGGAGTACGCGCGCCAGCGCTGCGGCATCACCGTGGGCCGCCGCCGGGTCGTCATCATCCCGGCAGCCCGGTCCCAGCCGTCGGCGCCGCCTTCGCTGCGCCTCGCGGCGGAGGCCCTGACCGCTTGGGCTCTGATCATGGAGATCGGCGACGACCAAGCGGCCGATCCGGAACGGACCGCCCGCATGGTCGCGGACAACGTGCTGGCCGACGCGGACGTGATCCTCCTCGGCGACGGCGAGTACGCCGATCGCCTGTCCGCGCACCTGCCCCATCTCCTGGCGCCGCTGGCCGGGAGCCCGGAGGGCGGTGCGGACCTCTGCGAACAGGTCCAGGGCGACCCCGGGCTGCGCGAGGAGTGGTGGCGCGAGGCGGCCGCGCGGCACCACCCCGCCTGACAGCGCTCGCCGGTAGCCGACGGGACGGGCGCCCGGGTCAGCGAGGGACCGGGTCGCGCCCGCCCCGGCGGCGGGCCGCGCCGGGGCGGCAGCGCAGAAGCCGCCCCGCGACGAGCCGGACGCCTCTGACCGCCCCGTGCTGGTGGAGGGCCTTGATCGCGTAGGTCGAGCAGCTCGGGGTGTAGGGGCAACACGGCGGCTTGGTGGGGCTGATGCGGGTGCGGTAGTGGTGGACCGCTCCGTACAGCGCGGCGGCCATCCGGCCGGCGGGCCGCAGCGCCGCGGCGTCCACCGGGGCGGGCCCGTGGCCGGCGGGCAGCCAGGCGGCGGCGGTGAGGGCGTAGATCATCTTGAGCGGGCAGGGTCCGCAGTAGGCCACGTACGTGTCCATGCACGTCATGCAGCAGCCCTCCCCCTCGTCCTCGCGCCCGTGCTGCTGCCGGTCTGCGCCCTGGCGAACCATGACTCCCCCTCGTTTTGCCTGGTCGCGGCATCGTAGGCGGGCGATGTCGGCGTCCGAGCGGGCGGGTCCGTCCTCGGCGCCCGGGTGAGGTTCGGGTTTCGCCTTCCCTGCTTTTCGATTTTGGGGGTCGGGGGGCTGCGTGCAAGGTCGTTCGGTGCGTGTCCTCGCCGGCCCGCTCCTTCGTCGCTCTACC
>NZ_JBHVHF010000484.1:0-3989 GCF_042800315.1 Streptomyces sp. NPDC057638 | reverse complement strand
GCACCCGGGTCCGCCGTTTCTCCCGGCCGGGAAGCGGGCGGCCGCTCCAGAACACGAGCGACCCCGCCAGCACACGGGCGCCCCGTCAGGGCGCGGGCGGCCCTGTCAGGGCGCGGGCGGCCCTGTCAGGGCGCGGGCGGCCCCAGCGCCAGGATCTCCGGTGCCGCGAAGGTCTCCGCCGCAGGCCGGGACGCGAAGTACGGGGTGAGCCGCTCATGCAGCTCCGTAAAGGAGAAGGCACCCTCGCGGGCGTCGAACCGGGCCGCGACCCGGGGCCGCTCCACCACCGCCACCATGCCCCCGTGCACCACGAGCACCTGTCCGTTCACCCCGCCGCCCTCCGGCGAGGCGAGATAGCCGACCAGGGGCGCCACATGGCCGGGTGAGAGCGGGTCGATCCGCCCCTCCCCCGGTTCGCGGTGTCCGGCGAAGACGTCCTCGGTCATCCGGGTGCGCGCCCGGGGGCAGATCGCGTTCACGGTGACCCCGTACCGGGCCAGTGCCCGCGCGGTGGAGGTGGTCAGGCCGACGATTCCGCCCTTTGCGGCCGCGTAGTTGGGCTGCCCGGGGGATCCGGCGAGGAACGCCTCGGAGGAGGTGTTCACGATCCGCCCGTAGACCCGTCCGCCGCCGCTGTGGTCACCGTCCGCCTTGGCGCGCTGTCGCCAGTGCGCGGCGGCGAGGCGGGTGGTGTTGAAGTGGCCTTTGAGGTGGACCCGGATGACCGAGTCCCATTCGTCGTCGGTCATGGAGAAGACCATGCGGTCACGGAGGATGCCCGCGTTGTTGACGAGGATGTCGAGCGCGCCGTAGCGGGAGACGGCGAGGTCCACCAGTTCCCGGGCGTCCGACGGGTCGGCGATGTCGCCGTGGTGGGCGGTGGCCTCGCCGCCCGCCGCGCGGATCTCGTCGGCGACCTGGCGGGCGGGGGCCTCGGAGGTGCCGCCGGAGCCGTCGCGTCCGGCGGTTCCGTAGTCGTTGACGACGACGCTCGCGCCGAGACGGGCGAGTTCGAGCGCCTCGGCCCGGCCCAGGCCCCGGCCGCCGCCGGTGACGATCGCGCAGCGCCCCTCCAAAGGACGGGCCGTCCCGGCCCCCTTCACAGCTCGACGCAGGTACGGAGGGCCGCACCGGTCCGCATCTGGTGCAGGGCGTCGTTGATGCCACTCAGCGGAACCCGGTGGGTGATCATCGAGCCGAGGTCGATCCGTCCGGCCCGCCAGAGCGCGATGGCGCGTTCGTAGGAGGCGGCGGGGTCCCCGCCGCCGTACATCGACGGCAGGATCCGCTTCTCGTCGAAGAACAGCTCGAACATGTTGACCTGGAAGAAGTCCTCCATGGCGCCCGCGCCGACGACACAGAGGGTGCCGCCGCGCCGGGTGGCCTCGTAGGCGGTGCGGGCGGTCGCGGAGGTGCCGACGACCTCGAAGACATAGTCGAAGCCCTCGCCCGCCGTGATCCGGTGCCGGGCGTCGCCGAGTCCGTCCGGGGCGACGGCCTCCGTGGCACCGAAGCGGAGCGCGGCCTCGCGCCGCGCGGGTACGGGGTCGACGGCGACGATCTGCGCGGCACCCTTGAGCCGCGCGCCCTGGAGTACGGAGACACCGACCCCGCCGCAGCCGATGACGGCGACCGAGGAGCCCGCCGCCACGTCGGCGGTGGTGATCGCGGCGCCGAGTCCGGTGGTCACCCCGCAGCCGATCAGCGCGGCGACATCGAACGGGACGTCGTCGGGGATGGGTACGGCGCACTCCTCGCCGACGATGACCTCTTCCGCGAAGGTGCCCGTGCCCGCGAAGCCGAAGACCTCGCCGCCGTGGCGGGCGAAGTTGGGGGTGCCCGCGTTCATGAAGGCGGCGAGGCAGAGATGGGTCTGGCCACGACGGCAGGAAGGGCAGGTTCCGCAGGCGGGCAGCCAGGAGAGGAGCACCCGGTCGCCCGGCTTCACCCGGGTCACGCCCTCGCCGACGTCGAGGATCTCGCCCGCGCCCTCGTGACCGGGGACGAAGGGCGCGGGCTGGGGCAGGACACCGCTCATCGCGGAGAGGTCGGAGTGACAGAGTCCGGTGGCGCGGATCCGGATACGGACCTTGCCGGGGCCGAAGCCCACCGCCGTGACGTCGTCGACGACGTCGAGCGTGTCCTGTCCGGTCTCCTGGAGTACGGCTGCGCGCACGGCGCGGCTCCTCTCATCGCTCGTTCAGGGGCGGGTCCGCCGTCAGCGCTGTCAGACGTGTTCGACGACGGTGTCGGTGAGGACCGGGGCGTCACCGCGTTCCACGGCGCTCACCTCGACCCGTACGCGCTGTTCCCCGGGCCACAGCCGGATCCGCAGCGTCTCGCCGGGGAAGACCACCCCGGCGAACCGGGTGCGGTACGAGGTGACACGGGCCGTCTCCCCGCCGAGCAGGGTGTCGACCACGGCCTTGAGGGTGATCCCGTAGCTGCACAGGCCGTGCAGGATGGGCCGGTCGAACCCGGCGCGGGCGGCGAACTCCGGGTCGGCGTGGAGCGGGTTGAGATCGCCGGAGAGCCGGTAGAGCAGGGCCTGGTCCTCCCGTACGGCCCGTTCCACGGTGGCGACCGGGTCTCCGGACGGAGGGTCGGGACGCCCGGAGGGCCCGCGGTCGCCACCGAAGCCGCCCTCGCCCCGGACGAAGATCCGCGCGTCGCTGGTCCACAGCGGCCCGTCGCCGTCGGCGGCCTCCCCGCGCAGCACCAGCACGGCCGCCGTGCCCTTGTCGTGGATCTCGGCGATACGGGAGGACAGCCGCGCGCTCCCGGACGGCGGCACGGGCCGGTGCAGCCGGATCGTCTGCCCGCCGTGGAGCACGGCCGCCGGATCGACCTCCACCCCGGGCGTACGGAGTCCACCGCCGGGGTCACTCCGCGCCCCGCCCGCCACCGTGACGAAGCTCGGCAGCACCTGGAGCCGTGACTCCAGGGTGTAGCGCAGCTCGGCGGGATCGGTGGCGGGGATCCCGGCGCCGATCCCGAGGTGGTAGAGCTGGACATCCCGGGGCGCCCAGCTGATCTCATGCTCGCGGGGCGCGGCGGCGAGGGCCCGGCGCGGGTCTAGGGGCATGGGGCTGCGGCTCCGTCCGTGGACTCGGGTGGGGCTGGGGCGCCTCTGCGGCACGGGGTGCGGAAAGACCTCGGCGCGCCCTTCCGCACCGTCGGGCACGCCGAGGCCGTGCGGGTCGGCCCCGTACTGGTAGAACGCGTTCTATGGGCCGGTGGCCCATGTATAACGGCTTGGCGAGCACTTGGGAACCCCTGACGGTTCGTCAGCTATCTAGTCGACGGAGGGCCATCACGCTCCGGGCGGGCGCCACGAGGTGGGCGGTATCCCGTTCGAGTGAATCGCCGCCGATGCCAGGACCTCGCCCGCCTCCACCGCGTAGGACGTGGGGACATGGCCTTGGGAGACCGGCATCAGAAGAAGGACGTTGAGGCCGCGCTGAAGCGTGCGGAGGCGGCGGGGCTCAAAGTGACACACGACAGGAACCGGCATCGGTGGGGATGGGTGATCTGCTGCCCCTGCAACAAATCTCAGACGGTGTACAGCACCCCCCGGAACACAGGAGACGAGGCGAACAGGATTGACCTCTTCATCGCGAACCACCGTGGCCATGCGTAAGTGGCACTTCGCCCTGCACCTTGAGAAGAAGCTCACGCTGGAGCAGGCCGACATGTTCGATGGGCTCGACCGCTTCTGTGATGGGCGCATGGGCCGGGTGGAGGGTCCGGGGCGCACGGAGTTCAGTTGCCTTTTCGAGGCTGACACCCTGACCGCCGCCATCGCGGAAGCACTGGCGCTCTTCGAAGGTCTCCCCGAGATCCTCGTCAGCAGCGTGGAACTGGACTGGGTCGCTCTGGAGGAAAACGGCATGGCGACGCCCGCCGTCGTCTCCACGCCGCCGCCCCCGGAGATGGGCCTGGCACCGTGACAGCACCGATGGTCCCGCCTCCTCCGGCTGGAGGAGGCG
>NZ_JBHVHF010000483.1:0-4006 GCF_042800315.1 Streptomyces sp. NPDC057638 | reverse complement strand
CCGCAGGACCGGCCCGGCACCCGGCGAGGCGATGTCAGCGGCGGGACGACCAGCGGGCGTCCTGCGCCGACGAACGGATCCGGCTGAGCCGTGACTTCATCTCGCCGATGCCCCGGGACCCTTCCAGGGGTGCTTCGAGACCGGCCCAGGCGGCGCGCATCAGGGCCGTGTAGCGCTTCCCGGCCAGGACCGTCACCCGGGCGTCGGACACGGCCCGGGCCTGGACCTGGGCGCGGATGTCGTCCGCGGTGACCGATCCGGGATCGCCCAGCCTGACGTCGTACGGCTGGATCTCGGTGTCGAGATCGAGCAAACCGTGAAGGCCCGAAGCGACGTAGATTCTCCCTCCGGTGGTGATCAGCTCCTCGGCGGTCTGCCGGCACAGCCAGTGGAAGTCGCCGGTGTACATGACCCCGGCCCGTGCGGGATGGTCGAGCTTGCCCTTTCCGCACCCGATGATGACGATCCGGTAGGCGCCCGCGCCCTCGGCCCGGGCGCGCTCCCAACCCGCCGGGGTGAGGTAGCCGCCGTGGGCGTCGAGAGCCTCCCGGGTCGGCTCCTGGCCCTCCTGCCGGTTCAGCGGGTCGAGGCTGACGTAGCCGAGTTCGGCCAGCCTCACCGCCACGCGCAGGTTGACCGTCTTCGGCAGGCGGCCCCGCGGGTCCAGCGCGCCGGCGAGGAGGGCTTTGCGCTGCGGCCCGGTGAGCCGGGGCACCGCCGTGACCGGCTGGCCGGGGACGGCCCCGTTCACCAGCGTGGTGCGCAGGGCTCGTCCGGCCGCGGTGAGTGTCCGGGTGCCGTCGGGGTTGCGCACGACGAGCTTCGCGGCCACGAGCCGGTCGAGGGCCGCTCCGTGGCCGTCGACCCGGCCGTCGGCGCTGGCGAGGATGATCTTCTTGCCGGTGGGGCTGAGGTTGTGGTGGTCCATGAGGGTTCCTTGGTCGGTGGTGGTCATGCGCGGGGCCGGGGGAGGACGGTGGGCGCGAGCCGGACGCGGCTGCGGCCGGGCCCGATCGAGCGGGCGTAGCGGTGGCAGCCGCCGTGGTGGAGGGTGGTGGCGCCGATCTGGTCGAGCGCCCGGGGCAGCCAGGCCGCGCCGGCCTCGTCCGGTCGGCGCGGTTCGGCCCCGAGGGCGGCCAGGCGCCGCTCCGCCGCCGCTCGGCCGCCTTCGCCCCGCCGTATCTTGGAGGCGGTCCGGTCGTTGAGCACCGTGCCGTCGGGCAGGACCGTGAGGCGTCGCGGGCGAGTGCGTCCGAGGTAGTCGAAGCCCTGTCCGTGGCCGTAGACGTGTCCGATGTGCCCCGGGGAGACGAGAAGAGGGCCCGAGGCGGTGTGCCGCACCCGTGCGACGGGGTCAGCGTGTGCGACGATGCCCTCGATGCCCTGCGCGGCCGCGTGGGCCAGCGCCCTGGAGCAGGCCCAGGACTCCCCGTTCGACTCGACGGAGTCCAGCAGGACCATGCGGTTGAGTTCGAGGCTCTGCCGCACGGGGACCAGGTCGGGGAAGACACCGCTGAGGACCGCGGGGTTCATGGGCACGCCGAGGGCTATCACCCCGACCAGGCGGCCGCCGTCCGGATCGCCGGGCCGAGGACTCTGGTCGACACGCTGGAGACCGTAGGCGAAACGGACCACCGGCCAGCTGGCCGTGTAGTGGTGCTCGACGGTGAATCGTTTCGCCGGGGCCTCGGGAATGAGCCGCAGCCGGTGCAGAGACGGATCGAAGCCCCCGTCCCGCGTCCGCCTCCAGGTCGGAATCCGGCGCTCCCAGCGCTGGCACCACCCGTCGTACCCGGGCTCCAGCAGGGAGAGCTGCTCCGGCCCGCTCACGCCGCCCGCTCCACCAAGGGGACCGCACGGGGCTCCGCCCGGAGCCGGCGGCGGTGCTCGGCGAGGGTCAGCGGACGGGAGACCCCCTGGCGGCGTTCGCGCAGGATCGCGACGTCCTTGCCGAGGTACGCCCGCATCTCCTCCTCCTGGCGCTCGGCCTCGGCGTACCGGCCGGGCTCGTGTTCGAGGAGTTTCGCCCAGTGCTTCTGGCCCGCCCTCACGCACATCCCCGCGCAGTTGTTGTGCTCGGCCCAGGTGTAGAGGCGGGGCGGTTCGATGCCGATGTCGCGGACCCACTGGAGCATCTCGGCCTTGGTCAGGAAGGGCTCGCGGCACATCGGGAACCGCACCCGCCAGGGCGCCCAGCCGCGCACCGTTCCCGGGATGCGGCGGGTCTCGGTGGCGTCGAACCCCACGTAGAGGGTGGCTTCCGCGGGGTCCGCGTTGGCCTCCACCCACCGCCGGCACGGCCGCTGCTTGAGGTGCAGCGAGCACGGGGCGAGCCTGCTGTTGCCGAGGAACCGCACGTCCCGGAAGACCTCCCAGGGGGTTCGGCCGTCGGCCACCCGTACGGGCTCGACACCGAGGTGGTGCGCCGTCTCCTCGACGAACCGCCACAGATCCGCGTCTTCCGCGTGGCTGTCGGCTATCAGGAGCACCAGCCCGTCGGTGCCGTGCTCCTCGGCGACCCGCATGGCGGCCGCCCAGGACCCGATGCCGCCCGAGAACTGGACGATGTGCCGGGCCCCCGGGACCGGGCGGCCGAGGGCGGGCCCGGGCGCCCCGCCGGTGGGGGCCGGTCTGAGGGTGTTGTTCACGGCATGATTCCTTCCTGGTGCAAAAACGCGCGTTTTGGTTCTAGAGAGTGGAGGCGGGGAGGCAGAGCGCGGCGGGGGTCGGCCGGAAGTCGGTGTCGCGTTCGACCAGTTGCGGGCCCTGTTGCGAGCCGTCGCGTGCGCGCCGGCTCGCCGGGAAGACCACCGACTCCAGGTCGCCGAGGATGAAGTGGCCCCATTCGCCGTACGGGCCCCCGGCTCGCTGCCAGCCGAACGCCCGCCCGCTGATGGGGTCGAGCTCGGCGACGAACCAGTCGTACTGCTCCCGGGGGGTGGCGTAGTGGATGTGGAGGGTTCGGGCGGGATCAGGGACGTCGGCGGTGGCGCCGAGAGGGGGGATGCGGGCGAGGTCCTCGAAGGACGGATAGAAGTCGTACCCGCGGATCTCACGGTGAAGGTCGGGGAGGACTCCCCAGATGCCGGCGGGGAGGATGACTCGTCCTTCGACGATGCGGACGGGGTGTTCCATGGGCTGGGGCTCCTGCGGGACGGTGGGATTGGGGGTTCACGGTTGCCTCGCTCGGTCGTGGTGGTGACGGGCTGGTCGTGTCGGGCTCCGGGCCCGGGCGGCGGAGGGATCCGTGCCGCCCGGGAGCGATGCCCTGAAGGGGACCGGGGTCGCGGTTACGCCGCGGGGGCGAGGGCGAGGTGGCGGACGGGCTGAGGTCCGGCCGTGGTGAGGCCGGGCAGCTGCTCGATGGCGGGCAGTTCGGCCCACAGGGTGGTGCCGAGCCGGTAGGCGCCGGTCCATAGGCGGAGCTGGTCCTGGAAGGCCGGGCGGTCGCCGGTGGTGATGCTGAGGGGGCCGACCTGGACCCGGACTTCGCCCGCCCCGCTGAGGCTGACGGCAGGGGGCCGGGTGTCCACCTGGGGGCCGGGGACGGGGCCGTGGAACTGGACCTGGACGGAGGTCTCCGACTCGGTGGGCGGGGGCGCGCTGTGGGCGGCGGTACCGGGAGCGAACGTGTCGTGGGCCAGTTTCTCGGCGTCGAGCCAGCCGGTGAGGGCGGCGTAGAGGGCCTGGGGGTGCTTGATGCGGACACGGGCGGAGGGCATGGTGATGAGCAGGGAGTGCGCCATCTGCACGGCGTGGCCGGTGTGGCTGCCGACGAGGTAGATGGCGGTGGTCGTCCGGTGCCCGGAGGCGTGCGGTACGGGGGTTCGAGCCATAACGGCCGCTCCTTCGGAGGGGTTCATGGTGGCCGACCGAGGTTTGCCCTCCTCGGTGCGACATTTACTAATCTACCTGCTGTTCGGGGGGCGGGCAAACCCGGGGGGCGTCATAGCGCCCGCCCGGGGTGGTTTCTAGGGAGGGCGCCCCGGGCACACACTCGTCCCCC
>NZ_JBHVHF010000482.1:0-4006 GCF_042800315.1 Streptomyces sp. NPDC057638 | reverse complement strand
GGCCGGAGCGTCCTGCGGGATGCTCCGGCCGGGGCCGTTCCACTGTGTGATCCTCAGGGCCGGTCGGGTTCCTCCTCCGGTACGAGGAAGGGGGCGAGGAGTCCGGGCACGGCCTCCGCCGCGAAGGCGATGGCCTCGGTGGCGTCGGCGTCGTACACCGCGTACGCGCCGGACCCGGCGGCCGTGGTGGCGGTGACGGTGAGGATCCCGGCGCGGCGCTGGAAGACCGACTGGCTGACGACCCAGCCGATGACCCCGGTCCGCTGGAGCGCCACCGTACTGCGGCGGACACTGCCCGAACGGGCCACCAGGTAGTCACCGCTGAGCCCATGGCCGAGCCCGCGGTAGGCGTCCAGCGCCAGCAGTACGGCGACGGGCACCGCGAGGACCGCGTACCCGACGGCGATCATGATCAGGACCGGAGTCAGCCAGAGGCCGAGCACGACCAGGACCGCGAACGGGACCGCCGTACCGCTCAGCGCCCACAGCAGCCGACGGGTGCGCGCCACCCGGGGGTGCGGGGTCAGCGCGATGGCCATCGGGGTGCGCGGCTGGCGCAGCACCTGGCCCGCGACCTCGTCGACGATCGCGCGCGGCGCCGAGGGCAGCAGGGTCTTCAGATCGATACGGGAGACGTCCTCCGCGTCGCCCAGACCGGTGGCGACGGCGTCCAGCCGGGCTCCGCCCGCCAGCCGCACCCCGAGCGGCTCCACCCGCTCCACCCCGCGCACCCGTCGTTCCTCCAGCGATATCGAACGCTGGGTGAGGAGCCCGCGCCGGACCCGGATGGTGCCCCCGGGCTCGCGTTCCAGCCGGTGGTTCCACCACATCTCCACCCAGAGACCGAGGGAGCCCACCACCCCCGCGATCAGGGTGGCGAGGGCGAGCGCCAGGATCATCAGCACGACGGCCGTCCCGGCGAACAGGTCTCCGACCCAGTCGATGACCTCCCCCTGCGCCCCGAGGAAGTCACTCACCTGGAGCACCGCACCGGCCGCCGCGCCACCGAGCGCGGGCGCGATGAAGCTGAGCGGGGCGAAGCGGATCCAGGCGAGGTCGACGGTGGCGAGGACGCCCTCCCGGTGGGTGCCGGGAGCGGGCCCGGGGGCGTGGCCGAGGAGTTCGCGGCGGAGGCGTTCGCCCTCGGCCCGGGAGACCGGGTTGAGTTCCAGGGCGGAGTCGCCGCCGCTCTGCTCCCCGGTGCCGATGTGCACCTTGACCAGGCCGAGCGCCCGCAGCAGGAGGTTGGCGGTGAGATCCACCGTACGGACGCGTTCGCGCGGCAGGGAGCGGCGGGTGTTCAGCACCACGCCCTGGTGGAGTTCGACGCGCCTGGCGCCGATCCGGTAGCGGGTGTGGGTCCAGCTCAGGTACTCCAGCGCCGTGCCGCCCACGACCAGCAGCACGGCGGCGGTGAGCAGGAACACCAGGGCGATGCCCCGGCGGGGCCCGTCACCGAACCAGAAGCCGCTGGAGAGGCCGAGGAGTACGGGAAGGCAGATCCCGGCGGAGAAAGAGGTCAGCACGGCGGCGGTGACATGGAGCGTACGCCGGTCCAGCCGCTGCCAGGGAGCGTCGGCCTCGGCGTCGGCGGGCGCGGGTGTCTCGCCGGCGGGTGCGGGCACCTCGCCGGAGGGCGCCGCGTCCGTACGGGATATCTCCCCCGGTTCGCCCGCTGCGCTCATGTGGCGTCGTCCGGGGTCGCCTGGGTGAGCCGGGTGAGGCGCTCCGCCAGCTCCGCCGCGAGTTCGTGTTCCAGGCCCTGGATCTCGATCGCGCCCTTGGAGCTGGCCGTGGTCACCGTGACCGTCGCCAGTCCGAAGGAGCGTTCCAGCGGGCCCCGGACGGTGTCCACGGTCTGGATCCGGGACATCGGGGCGATCCGCCACTCCTGCCAGAAGGCCCCGCTGCGGACGTAGACCGCCTCGTCGGTGACCTCCCAGCGGTGGATCCGGTAGCGCCAGGGCGGCAGGATCGCCGCCTCCGCGATCCCGAGCACGGCGATCACCGCGGCCGGGCCGAGCAGCCACACCCGGGCCGGGGTGATCAGCACCCCCAGCACGACCAGGATCGCCGTCACCACGGTGACGGCGATCAGGGACTGGAGGCGCCACCAGGGCACCACCTTCGGGCTGAGTCGGTTGCTCGGCGGTCTCAGCCGGACCGTGTGCTCCCCCGTGGTCATACGGTCAGCGCCCGCGCAGGGTCCGGTAGGCGGCGACCAGCCCGGCGGTGGAGCCGTCGAGCCCCTCGTCGTCCTGGGTGTCCGAGGTGAGCACCGGTTCGATCCTCTTGGCGAGGACCTTGCCCAGCTCCACGCCCCACTGGTCGAAGGAGTCGATGTTCCACACCGCTCCCTGGACGAAGACCTTGTGCTCGTAGAGCGCGACGAGCTGGCCCAGCACGGAGGGGGTGAGCGCGTCGGCCAGGATCGTGGTGGTGGGGTGGTTGCCGTGGAAGGTCTTGTGCGGGACGAGCGCCTCCGGGACGCCCTCCCCCCGTACCTCCTCGGCGGTCTTGCCGAAGGCCAGCGCCTGTGTCTGGGCGAAGAAGTTCGCCATCAGCAGGTCGTGCTGGGCGGCGAGGGCGCCCGGCAGCTCGGCCAGCGGGCGGGCGAAGCCGATGAAGTCGGCGGGGATGACCTTGGTGCCCTGGTGGATCAGCTGGTAGTAGGCGTGCTGGCCGTTGGTGCCCGGGGTGCCCCAGACCACCGGGCCGGTCTGCCACTCCACGGGGTTGCCCTCGCGGTCCACGGACTTGCCGTTGGACTCCATGTCGAGCTGCTGGAGATAGGCGGTGAACTTGCTCAGATAGTGCGAGTAGGGCAGCACCGCGTGGGACTGGGCGTCGAAGAAAGCCCCGTACCAGACCCCCAGCAGTCCCAGCAGCAGCGGCGCGTTCTCCTCGGCGGGCGCGGTGCGGAAGTGCTCGTCCACCAGGTGGAAGCCGTCGAGCATCTCGCGGAACCGCGCCGGGCCGACCGCGATCATCAGCGAGAGGCCGATGGCGGAGTCATAGGAGTAGCGCCCGCCGACCCAGTCCCAGAACTCGAACATGTTCGCCGTGTCGATGCCGAAGTCGGCGACCTTCTCCGCGTTGGTCGACAGCGCCACGAAGTGGCTGGCGACGGCCTCCTGACCGGCGTTCAGCTCATCGAGCAGCCAGCCGCGGGCCGAGGTGGCGTTGGTGATGGTCTCGATGGTGGTGAAGGTCTTGGAGGCGATGACGAAGAGCGTCTCGGCCGCGTCCAGGTCCCGTACGGCCTCGTGCAGATCGGCGCCGTCCACGTTGGAGACGAAACGGAAGGTCAGATCGCGGGCCGTGTAGGGCCGCAGCACCTCGTAGGCCATCGCGGGCCCGAGGTCGGAGCCGCCGATACCGATGTTGACGACGTTCTTGATGGGGCGGCCGGTATGGCCCTTCCACTCCCCCGTACGGACGCGCTCGGAGAAGTCCGCCATCTTGTCGAGGACGGTGTGCACCCCCGGCACCACATTGACCCCGTCGACATCGACGACGGCGTCCCGGGGGGCGCGCAGCGCGGTGTGCAGGACGGCGCGGTCCTCGGTGGTGTTGATCTTCTCGCCCCGGAACATGGCGTCCCGCAGCCCGGCGACATCGGTCGCGACCGCCAGTTCCCGCAGCAGCCGCAGGGTCTCGTCGGTGACGAGGTTCTTGGAGTAGTCGATCAGCAGATCACCGACGCGCAGCGAGAGCGCGCTCGCCCGGTCGGCGTCGGCCGCGAACAGCTCCCGCAGATGAGTCCGCCCGAACTGCTCGCGGTGCTTGCCGAGCGCGATCCACTCGGGCGTCTGGATCAACCGGTTTCCACCAGATGTGTTCACTCGGACATCAGCCCACTTCGTCTTCCGCATGTCTGCCGTCCTGCCGCCCTCCAACCTAATTGATCAGAAGGCCGGGTGTGGCGAACGATGGACGGCCAGTGGGCGGCATCCCCCGGGCGCCTCACGCGGAGGAAAAGAATCCGGCCGGGGCGCCCTGAGGC
>NZ_JBHVHF010000481.1:0-4007 GCF_042800315.1 Streptomyces sp. NPDC057638 | reverse complement strand
CACCTCACGCGGCCGCGTGAGGTGAGCGGACGCGAAGGCGTCACTGTGGTGGCTCGCGGAGAAAGGTAGGGCACGGGTGGCGCCCACGGAACCACCCGCGCGGACCAGCTCGCGGGCGCGCGGCGGGTGGGACCGGGCCCGTCAGGTGGGCCAGTGGAGGGTGCGGTCGCACCAGCGGTCGAGCAGGACCGTGTCATGGCCCACGGCGAGCAGTCCCGCGCCCGACGCCCGCCGGTACTCCTCCACCACCGCCACCAGCGCCGCCGTCGTGGAGGCGTCCAGCATCGCCGTCATCTCGTCGCAGACCAGCCAGCGCGGCCGCAGCACCAGGGCCCGTGCGAGACAGGCGCGCTGGAGCTGGCCGTCGCTGACCTCGTGCGGGCGCCGGGTGAGGAGGTCGTCCCCGAGGCCGACCCGGGCCGCGAGTTCACCCACCCGGGCGGGAGCCTCCTCCCGGCGGCCGGTGGCGCGCAGTGGCTCGGCGATCAGATCGCGCAGGCTGAGCCGGGGGTCGGCGGAGAGCCTCGGCTGCTGGAAGACGACGCCGATGGCGGTGCGCTGGTCCCGGGGCGCGCGGTGGCGCCAGCCCCGTACGGTCGCGCCGTCGAGGACGACCCGCCCGCCGTAGGGGCGGTGCAGCAGCGCGGCGACCTTGGCGAGGGTCGACTTGCCGCAGCCGCTGGGGCCGAGGAGCCCGACGGCCTCACCGGGGGTGATGGTCAGCGAGACACCGCGGACGACCGGCGCGGAGCGGTCGTATCCCGCGGTGATCGAGTCGAGTTCAAGCACGGTGGCTCTCCTGGCGTGCGCGGGGGGATGGACGGCACGGGCCGGGCCGCGGGGGCCACCGCCGGGCGGGGGCGCGGCTCCCCGGCTCCGTACCGCCGCCGCGCCGCGCGTGCTCAGTCATCGGCGGACGGGCGGGGGTGGTGGCAGGCGACGCCCCCGGTTAGGTCCTGTCCGGGTGGTCTTCGAGGATCAGCCCGCGGCGTCAGATGCGGTGCATCGCAAGGCGGAGGGTCGTCCTCGTACTGGGTGTACTCGGGCGATTCCGACAACGCAGCGAGGTGCCGTAGCTGTCGTCGCGGGCCCGACAAGATCGCCCGGACAGGGCCTAGCGCGGGCAGGGTGGCGCAGCGGGCGGTGGCGTGGGCGCAGCGGGCGGCGAAGGCGCAGCCGTCGGGGAGGGCGTCGAGTTCCGGTGGCATTCCGGGGATGGGGGTGAAGTCGCGTTCGGGGAGGGCGGCGAGCAGCCCCCGGGCGTAGGGGTGGCGCGGCCCGGGTTCGCCGAAGAAGGCGTCGGCGGTGGCGATCTCGACGATCCGGCCCGCGTACATCACGGCGACGCGGTCGGCGATCCGCCGGGCGGCCGCCAGATCGTGGGTGATCATCAGCAGGGCCCGTCCGTCGGCGGCGCCCACGCCACCGTCGGCGCCGTTGATGTGGTGGCGCAGTTCGTCGACCGTGCGGTGCACGAGGTCGCGGTCGAGCCCGGTGGTGGGCTCGTCGGCGAGGAGGAGCGGCGCGTCGCCGATGAGCGCGAGCGCGGTGGCGGCGCGCTGGGCGAGGCCGCCGGAGAGCTCATGGGGGTAGCGGTCGAGGTGGTCGGCGGGGAAGGCGGCGCGTTCGGCGGCCGCGACGGTGGCGGCGCGCCGTTCCCGCCGGGGTGTGCCCACCAGTTCCCTGAGGGTCTCCTCGATCTGGGCGCCGACGGTCCGTACGGGGGTGAGGTGCGCGGCGGGGCTCTGCGGTACGAGGCCGACGCGGCGCCCCCGTACCGTACGGGCGAGGACGCGTTCGTCGGCGCCGAGGAGTTCGACCCCGGCGACGGTCGCGGTGCCGGAGGTCTGGGCGTTGCCGGGGAGCAGTCCGAGCAGGGCGGAGGCGAGGACGGACTTGCCGCAGCCGCTCTCGCCGACGAGCGCCAGGCACTCCCCCGCCGCCAGGTCGAAGCTGGCGGCGGTGACGGCGGCGACCTGACGTCCGCCGCGCATCCGGAACCGTACGGAGAGATCGCGCACGGCCAGCACGGGACCGGCCACGGGCAGGGAGGGGGAGGTCGCGGAGGTGGCGGGATGGACGGCGCTCACAGCATCAGCTCCGATTTCCGGCGCGGGTTGAGCCGCTCCCGCCACACACCCGCGAGTCCGGCGATGGCGAGCGTGGGGACGATCAGGAAGAGACCCGGGAAGAGGGTGGGCCACCAGTCCCCGGCGAGCAGCGAGCCCCGGGCGCTCTGCACCAGGTTGCCGAGGCTGGCCTGGTGGGTGGGCAGGCCCAGGCCGAGGAAGGAGAGCGCCGACTCGTGCCACATGGCGTGCGGCACCATCAGCACGGCGGCGAGTCCGGCCTGGGGCAGGACACCGGGCAGCAGATGCCGGACGGTGACCCGCCACCGCCCGGCGCCGCCGGAGATGGCCGCGTCGACATAGGGGCGGGAGCGCAGCGAGAGCACCTCGGAGCGGACGATCCGGGCGGTGGAGAGCCAGTGGGTGAGCGCGACGGAGGCGATCACCGGCCAGACCCCGGGCCGGAACATGGCCACGACGAAGATGCCGAGCAGCAGGTGCGGCACGGAGGAGAAGGTGTCCACCAGCCGCATCACGATCCGGTCGGCCCAGCCGCCGAAGGCGGCGGCCGCCGCGCCGACGAGGGTGCCGACGACGGTGGCGACGAGGGCCGCGACCAGCCCCACCAGCAGGGAGATCCGCAGTCCGTAGACACAGCGGAGCAGCAGGTCGCGTCCGACGTCATCGGTGCCGAAGGGGTGTACCCAGGACGGCGGCTGGAGCTTCTGGGAGAGGTCGACGGCGGTCTCGTCGAGCTGGACGAGCGGCGGCACGATCAGGACGGCGAGGACGACGGCGGCGGTGAGGACGGCGGAGACGGTCAGCCGGACGGTGCGGGTGGAGCGGCGGGTGCGCCCGTGGGAGCGCCAGACGGGCCCGGCCGTTCCCGTGCGGGGGTCCGTGGTCGCCTGGGTCAGCGGGTCAGCCATCGAAGCCCACTCTCGGGTCGGCCAGTCCGTACAGCAGGTCGGAGAGGAGGTTTCCGGCGAGGACGGCGGCGGTCGCCAGCACGGTCAGCGCGGCGAGCAGCGCGAAGTCGGCGGAGGTCGCGGCCTCCACCGTGGCGGCGGCGATCCCGGGCCAGCTGAAGACGGTCTCCACCAGCAGCGCTCCGGTGATCAGCTCGGGCACGCGGGAGCCGACGAGGGTGAGCATGGGCAGCATGCCCGAGCGCAGGGCGTGGCCGAGCAGCACGGTCCGTTCGCTCAGCCCGCGGGCGCGGGCGCCGCGTACGGCGTCCTCCTCCAGCGCGTCGGCGACGCCATGGCGGACATAGAGGAAGAACCAGGGCGTCTGGGAGATGCCGAGGACGGCGGCGGGCAGCACGAGATGGCTGGCGACCTGGCCGAAGGTGACCACGTCGCTGCCGGTGTCGGTGAGGCCGCCGGAGGGCAGGACGCCGAGCTTGAGCGCGAAGAGCCAGATGGCGAGGAGGCCCAGCCAGAACGCGGGCGCGGCCTCCAGGGTGTAGGCGACGGCGCTGACCGAGCGGTCGAGCCAGCCGCCGCGGCGGCGCCCGGCGAGCACCCCGAGCGCGGTGCCCAGCACGATGGCGAGGGCGAAGGCGCTGGTGGCGAGCAGCACCGACCAGCCGAGGCGTTCGGTGATGACGTCGGCGACGGGCTGGCGCATCACGGTGGAGTCGCCGAGGTCGCCGGTGAGCGCCCCGGTCAGCCACTGCCACCAGCGGCTGACCAGGGGCTGGTCGGCGCCGAGGTTGGCCCGGATCTGGTCGAGGTTCTCCTGGGAGGCGGTGAGCCCCGCCGTGCCGGTGTAGGCCCGGACGGGGTCGAAGGGGGAGGCGTCGGCGGTGGCGAAGACGCCGAAGGTCACCACCAGCAGCACGGGGACGGCGAGGAGGAGGCGGCGGGCGGCCATCCGCGCCATGGACCCCCAGGGCGGGCGGCGGCCCGCACGGGTCGCCGCCCGCCCCCCGCT
>NZ_JBHVHF010000480.1:0-4014 GCF_042800315.1 Streptomyces sp. NPDC057638 | reverse complement strand
CTCCCCGGAGGCGGCGGGCCCGGACGGGCCGGTACCGGTGGGCCCGGACGGGCCGGTACCGGTGGGCTCCGAGGCCGCCGAGCGCGCCACCGGGCCGTCGTCCCCCGCGGCCTCGACGCCGTCCCGGCCCTCCGCGCCACCGCCGTCCCCGCCGCCGGTGCGGCCCGGGCCGAGGAGGACCGCCTCCTGAGACCGGGTACGGGACCGGCCCGCCCGGTCCCGCACCCGCCCACCCCTCTCGTGCGCCGCGCCCCGCACACTCCCCGCCCACCCCTCGTCCAGCGCGCCCCCTCACCACACCCACGGCCCGCCCGGCCCGGCCGTCACCGGACGCACGGCCCGTCACCCGGCGCACCCGGCTCCCGCCCGGCGCGCCCCACGCCCCGCGCAGCGCACCTCCGGCCCCGCTCACCCAGCCCGTCCCTGGCCCCCACCCACCCCACCCACCCCAGCCTCGCCGCACACCTCCCCTCCCGTCTCCACCCCGGCACAAATGAGCGCTCGCTTAGAATTGAGGCGGGGCTCACAGTCCACGCCCCGTGACCCCGCCTTTACGTGCCGGTAACTTCCTCCTCGGCCCCCGCCCTCGCGTCAAGGAGTCGCCCGATGCCCGAAGCCGTCATCGTTTCCGCCGCCCGCTCCCCCATCGGCCGGGCCGTCAAGGGATCACTCAAGGACCTGCGGGCCGACGACCTGACCGCGACCGTCATCCGGGCCGCGCTGGACAAGATCCCCGCGCTCGACCCCCGCGATATCGACGACCTGATGCTCGGCTGCGGACTGCCCGGCGGCGAGCAGGGCCACAACCTCGGGCGGATCGTCGCCGTACAGCTGGGGATGGACCACCTCCCGGGGTGCACCATCACCCGGTACTGCTCCTCCTCCCTCCAGACGACCCGGATGGCGCTGCACGCCATCAAGGCCGGTGAGGGCGATGTCTTCATCTCGGCGGGCGTGGAGACGGTCTCCCGGTTCGCCTTCGGCTCCTCCGACGGCCAGCCCGGGACGCACAACCCGCTCTTCGCCGAGGCCGAGGCCCGCACCGCGAAGACCGCCGAGGGCGGCGCGGACTCCTGGCACGACCCCCGGACGGACGGGCTCGTTCCGGACGCGTATATCGCCATGGGGCAGACGGCGGAGAACCTGGCCCGGCTGAAGGGCGTCACCCGCCAGGACATGGACGAGTTCGGCGTCCGCTCGCAGAACCTGGCCGAGGCGGCTCTCGCCCGGGGCTTCTGGGAGCGGGAGATCACCCCGGTCACCACCCCGGACGGCACGGTTGTCCGCACGGACGACGGCCCCCGCGCGGGCGTCACCCTGGAGGGCGTCGCCGGACTGAAGCCCGTCTTCCGGCCGGACGGGCTGATCACGGCGGGCAACTGCTGTCCGCTGAACGACGGCGCCGCCGCCCTGGTGATCATGAGCGACACCAAGGCCCGTGAGCTGGGGCTGACCCCGCTCGCCCGGATCGTCTCGACCGGCCTCTCGGCGCTCTCCCCCGAGATCATGGGGTACGGACCGGTGGAGGCGTCCCGTCAGGCGCTGGCCCGCGCCGGGCTGACCATCGGGGACATCGACCTGGTCGAGATCAACGAGGCGTTCGCGGCGCAGGTCATCCCCTCCTACCGGGACCTCGGCGTCGACCTCGACAAGCTGAACGTCAACGGGGGCGCCATCGCCGTGGGGCACCCCTTCGGCATGACGGGCGCGCGGATCACCACGACCCTGATCAACAGCCTCCAGTTCCATGACAAGCAGTTCGCGCTGGAGACCATGTGCGTGGGCGGTGGCCAGGGCATGGCCATGGTTCTGGAACGCCTCTCCTGACCCATCCACCCCAGGGTTCACCCCGCCCTCGCCCGCACCAGCCGCCCCTCTGGCCCGCCGGCCCCGTGGCCGACGGTGCCGCCGGGGCCCGTTCGGCACCGCGACGGGCCCCGGGCCGGAGCGTGATCAAATATCGGCCATGATGTGACCTAAAGGCAGAACCAGCCCTTCCGCCCCAGGTCAAACCCGGGTCGGGGTAAACATCGGACCAAAAGTCCCGTCCCTTTTGTGACGTAATGCACTGACAGCCAGTGCCGTCCCACCGCAAGCTGATGTAGGAAGTCGGGGGTGTCGACGAATCCAGGAGTACGTCAGTGAGCGCCATGTCTCTCGCCCTGCTGCTGACCACCGCCGCGACCACGGTGGTGGGCGCGGCGGCGCTGTACGCCGTCCACGGGCTGCGTCGGCAGATCGTCGCCCTGCGCGCCGAGCTGTCCCGCGCGGCCGCGCGGCCGACCGTGCCCCGTGCCCGCCCGACCCCGGCCGCCGAGATACGCGCCGCCGTCGCCGACGCGCTCGCCGAGGAGCGTGAGCGCGAGCTGGCCGACGCCCGCGCCTTCTGGGCCGCCCAGGAGACCCGCGACGACGCCGAGGGCACCGCCGCCGCACCCTTCGCCGAGGAACTTCCGTACTACGTGCCGCGCCAGGCCGACCTCGTCGGCCTGGAGGCGCTGGAGCCCCTGCACCAGCTCGACCACCGCGATCCGCACCGCGAACTCGACCGGCTCGCCCCGCTCTCCCCGCTGGACGGCCTCGCCCCCGAACCGCAGGGCGCCCTGGACCCGCTGCCGGACCGGGGCGAGTGGCCCGCCCCGCTCGACCGGGCGGACCCGGCGGAGCGCGTGGACCACACCCACCGGACGGACCGGCCCGACCCGGGGAACCTCACCGGTCTCGCCGGTCTCCCCGAGGCCACCGAGTACACGGCGGACTCCCCCGAGCTGGCCGCCGCCCGCCGCCGCCACCCCTCCCACCCGGACTTCACCCCCGTACCCTCGCCGGTCATCACCGACCACGAGCGCACGGTCGCCAAGCTGGAGCACCTCGCCGACGAGCGCACCGAGCTGGCGGACGTACGGCCAGGACCCCTGGGCACCCTCGACGTCTATGTCTTCGCGGACGGCACCACGCTCTGTATGACCCCGGGCCACCGGGAGACCGCCGAGCGGCTGGCCCACGCGCTGCGCTCGGGCGACACCCCGGTCCTGCTGGGCGGCTCCGGCGTCGCGGGCGCCTACGCCCTGACCTTCAGCTGCGGCGACGAGACGGTCTATCTGCTGGCCGACCGCGTCATCGCCTCCCTCTGACCTCTGGCCTGTGACCGGCGACCACTGACCGCTGACCGCTGACCGCTGACCGCTGACCGGCGGGGAACGGCCCACGCCGCCCGGACGGCCCACGCCGCCGCGCGCCGTCCTCAGCCGAACGCGCGCTCCGCCGCCGCGCGTACCAGTTCCACGGCGTCGTCCACGTCCCCACTACGGCGGGGCGGGGCCACACGCCACGCCTCGACCAGATCATTTCCGGCCACCATCAGCTGATCGGCGAGGGCGAACATCCCGGCGTCCGGCATGGTCATCGGTGCCCGGTCCGGGTTCTCCACCCGCTGGGCACGGAGTGCCAACTCCCTGGCCAACCCGAGCGCCTCCGCCGCCACACCCCGCTCAAGGCGGCTCTGCGGGGCGGCGCGCACCCGGTCGGCGAAACGGGTGAGGGTCTCGGTCAGCTCTGTCGTATCCAGCACGGGCCGACCCTACGCACCCGCCCGTGAGTGTTGCCAATACGCCCGTGCTCGGGCACGGTGGCGGGAAGGAGCTCACGCGCGACGCGTCCGGAGGCGCCGATGTCCCCAGTCTTCTCCGAAGAGACCCACCGCAATCTGCTCTCCCGCATCCCCGCGTGCACGGGCCGGGAGATCTCCGACTGGCTGCGGACGGTCGAGGAAGGCCCGGCCCTGATCCGCTTCGAGGAGAAGGTGAGCTGGCTCCGCGGCGAGCACAACCTCGCCTACGGTCACGCCAAGGCGATCATCCACGAGTACGACCTGCGGCGGGCGGCCCGGAGACTGCTCTAGGAACACGGTCCAGGCCCCCACCGGCCCCGGGCCCCGCACCGCTCCTGTGAGGCCCGGGAGAGGGACCTGACCACCACACCACACACACGGGAAGGGCCCGTGGGCTGATGCCC
>NZ_JBHVHF010000479.1:0-4030 GCF_042800315.1 Streptomyces sp. NPDC057638 | reverse complement strand
GCTTCCGTAGAAGCGGTTCACCTTTTTGCATGGGCTTTTTGAATTGTCGGCCGGGCGGCTGTGGCGGGGTGAGTGTCAAGCGGACATCAAAGGCGCGTTCGAAAGGCGTCAAAGGGAGGAATGATTTCCCGTGACCGTGACCGTGACCGTGACCGTGGCCGAAAGTGCCCTGAGGGGACGCGTACGCCATTGATGGTGCGTACGCGTCACGCGCCTCCCGGCCCGGCCTACGCCTCGTACACCCCGGCGACCGCGTTCGCCGCCGCGTCCTGGTCCACGCCCGCCACACCGCTCCCGGCGAGCGCGGTGCCGAGCGCGGCCAGCGAGGCCGACACGGTGGTGCGGGTGGCGTCCGGGCCGTAGTGGTTCACCCGGATCATCTCCTTCGCCAGCGCGCCGCCCCCGGCCACCAGCGGAAGGGCCGGATCCACGGCGAGCACCCGGGCGACCAGGGCGGCCGCGTCCACCCCGGCGGGGGTGCGCAGTGTCGTCGCCACCGGGGCCGCGTCCCTCGCCTCGTACACATACGGCTCCAGGCCCCCGCCCAGCGCCGCCGCGCCCGCGCGGGTCGCGGCGGCGGCCGTCGCGTGACGGGCCATCACCGTGTCGAGGCCGGCGCCCTCGATCCGCTCGACACACGCCTCGAGCGCCAGCATCTCCAGCTGCGCGGGCGCGTGCAGCAGCGCCTTGCGGCCACCGTCGATCCAGCGCTCCTTCCAGTCCAGCAGCGAGAGGTACGACCTCCGGGGCGCGGCCGGGTTCGCCGCGAACCGCTCCCAGGCGCGGGCGCTCACCGAGACCGCCGACACCCCGGCCGGTCCGCCCATCGCCTTCTGCGCGCCGATCACACAGAGGTCGACGCCCCAGGCGTCCGGCAGCAGCGGCTCGGCGGCCACGGACGCCACGGCGTCCAGCATGAAGAGCGCGCCATGGGCCCGGACGACCTCGCCGATCTCCGCGACCGGGTTGGTGTTGCCGGTGGCCGCCTCCGCGTGCACCAGCGAGACGAAGTCGATCCCCGGGTTCGCCGCCAGCGCCCGCTCGACCTGCTCGGCGGTGACGGCGGTGTGGAACGGGACCTCAAGGTCGACCACGGTCGCCCCGGCGTCCCGCAGCCAGCCGCCGAAGGTCTGGCCGTAGGGGCCGGTGACGACGTTCAGCGCGCTCGAACCGGGCCGGGCGCCCGCCCGGATGCAGCCCTCCAGCGGCAGCAGCGCCTCCCCCTGGGTGATCACCACGTCCTGTTCGGTACCGAGCAGCGCGGCGACCCGGCGCTCGATGTCCGCGAACCGGGCGGCGGTCAGCGGGGGCAGGTCCAGCAGCGGATGTGTCACGGCGATGCCTTCTTCGGGTCGGGGTCGGGGGTCAGGGCGCCGGAGCGGTTCTCGCGAGCGGTGATCCGCGCGGCCGTGGATCTGTGGTCCCGCTCGGTGGTCCGGGTCCGGATCCCGGTTCCCCGGGAGGATATCGGGGGGTCGGCCCGGTCTTGTCCCCTCCCCCGGGCGAGGGTGCCCAGGGCCTTGCGCCCCCTCGTACAGTGCGGACATGAGCGATCACACGGTGCTGCATGTGAAGGGGCGGGTGCTCGTCGGCCCGGAGGACGTACGGGATGAACTATGGGCCGTCGACGGCCGGATCACCTACGAACGACCGCCCGCCCCGGCCCTCGCCGACGCGGTCACCGTCACCGGCTGGGCGCTGCCCGGACTCGTCGACGCCCACTGTCATGTGGGGCTCGACGCCCACGGTCCCGTGGACGCCGCCACCAGCGAGAAGCAGGCCCTCGCCGACCGGGACGCGGGCGCTCTGCTGCTGCGGGACGCGGGCTCACCGTCCGACACCCGCTGGATCGACGACCGCGACGATCTGCCCAAGATCATCCGGGCCGGACGGCATATCGCCCGGCCCCGCCGCTATATCCGCAACTACGCCCACGAGATCGAGCCCGGCGACCTCGTCGCCTACGTGGCCCGGGAAGCCCGGCGCGGCGACGGCTGGGTCAAACTCGTCGGCGACTGGATCGACCGGGGCGTCGGCGACCTCACCGCCTGCTGGCCGCGCGACGCCGTCGAGGCGGCCATCGCCGAGGCCCATCGGCTGGGCGCCCGGGTCACCGCGCACTGCTTCGCCGAGGACTCGCTGCGCGACCTCGTCGAGGCGGGCATCGACTGCGTGGAACACGCCACCGGGCTCACCGAGGACACCATCCCCCTCTTCGCGGAACGCGGCGTCGCCATCGTGCCCACGCTGGTGAACATCGCGACCTTCCCGCACCTCGCCGACGGTGGCCAGGCCAAGTTCCCCACCTGGTCCGACCACCTGCGACGGCTCCACGCCCGGCGCTACGACACCGTCCGCTCCGCGTACGACGCCGGGATCCCGGTGTTCGTCGGCACCGACGCGGGCGGATCGCTGGCGCACGGGCTCGTCGCGGCGGAGGTCGCCGAACTCGTGCGGGCCGGGATCCCGCCGCTGGAGGCCCTGTCGGCGACGACCTGGGGGGCGAGGGCATGGCTGGGTCGGGCGGGTCTTGAGGAGGGGGCGGCGGCGGACCTCGTGGTCTACGGCGAGGACCCGCGCGCGGACGTCCGCGTCCTGGCGGCCCCGCGCCGCGTCATCCTCAACGGCCGCGTCCTCGCCTGACGCGCCCCGGCCCGCCCGCCGCGGCCGGGCCCGCACGGAGGGTGACCCTCCGGCCCGGGGCGGGGGCGGGCGGGATCGGATGATGATGTGGAGGGGTGGGGCGGCAGGTTGACGGATCGCGGCGAGAAATCGCCCACAGGCGCGGACGTCGCACACGTGTCACCCGGACCACGCCCCCATCCCACCCCAGAAATCGAATACAGACACGGAAACCCCCCTTTGGGGTGAACTCACGGCAGGTATCCGCGAGTTCACTCTCGGTGCGCAAGTATTCCGGTGTCCCGGTCGCCACCGCCCCTGAGTCCTCGCGGCGGAGTGCGCGACACCATGTCTCCCGTGGGGGTTCCACCCTTGAACAGCAACACCTTCCGCATGCCCGCGCGCCGCCGTGCCGTCGCCGCCGTCACGACCACGGTCGCCGCCACCGCGTCCATGGCGCTGGCCGTGACACCGCTGGCGCTCGCCGGTCCCGCGCACGCCACCGGTGGCGGTGGCGAGGGAAGGGCGAGCGCGGTCGTGTTCCGTACCGGACTCGACATCTCCCTGCTCAACAAGACCGTCAACCTGCCGCTCACCACATCCCTGAACGCGGTGGAGGCCCCGGCCAGCGCGGACAAGTCCGTACTCTCGGTGCGTCTGGACGGCGTCGACAACGGCGAGCCCTTCCAGGTGCTCCGCGCCCAGGTCGCCACCGCGCGGGCCACGGCGGAGAAGAAGCGGTCGGAGGGGTACGCCAACCTCGCCCGCGCCCAGGTCCATGTCCCCGGTCTGCCGCTGCTGTCACTGATCGAGGTCGAGAAGGTGACCTCGAAGGCGGTCTGCGAGGCGGGCAAGCGTCCCGTCGCGGAGTCCAATGTCCTCGGCCGGATCAGCGTGCTCGGCAAGAACGTCGAACTCTCGGCGGCCGGGCGTACGGCGGTGACGGTTCCGGGTGTCGGCGAGGTGACGCTGGATCTGTCCCGTACCCAGATCACCTCCCGTACCGCCGCCGCGACCGCGCTGGAGCTGAAGGTCGCCGTCAACCCGCTGAAGCTCAATGTCGCCGAGGTCAACGGCACCGTGACGCTGGTGAAGGCCACCTGCCAGGCCCCGAAGGCGGCGCCGGAGGAGGAGAAGCCGGTGAAGCCGGAGGAGCCGGCCCAGGAGAAGCCCAGCGAGGGCCCCGCCCCGCAGGGGGACGATGACCCGGATCTGGCCGAGACCGGCGGCAGCTCCGCGACTCCCTATGTCGCGGGTGGCGCGCTGGCGCTGCTGGTCATCGGCGGTGGCGCGGTCGTCGCGACCCGCCGTCGCGCGGCGGCCCGGGCCCGGGGCTGAGAACGGCCGGGGGAAGCCGGGGGAGGCCGACGGGCCACACGGCCGACGGGGTTCGGGGGAAGATCCCCCG
>NZ_JBHVHF010000478.1:0-4035 GCF_042800315.1 Streptomyces sp. NPDC057638 | reverse complement strand
CGCCACGACAGCGCGCCGCCCGCCGCCATCGCCTACTTCTCGCCCGAATTCGGTGTCACCGCCGCCCTGCCCCAGTACAGCGGCGGCCTCGGCATCCTCGCCGGGGACCACCTCAAGGCCGCCAGCGACCTCGGTGTCCCCCTGATCGGCGTCGGACTGCTCTACCGCCACGGCTACTTCCGCCAGAGCCTGAGCCGGGACGGCTGGCAGCAGGAGCACTATCCCGTCCTCGACCCCCACGAACTGCCCGTCACCCTGATGCGGGAGCACGACGGCACCCCCGCCCGGGTCACCCTCGCCCTCCCCGGCGGGCGCTCCCTGCGCGCCCATGTCTGGATCGCCCGGGTCGGCCGGATCCCGCTGCTGATGCTCGACTCCGATGTCGAGGGCAACGCCCCCGGCGACCGCGAGGTCACCGACCGGCTCTACGGCGGCGGCAGCGAACACCGCCTCCTCCAGGAGATGCTCCTCGGCATCGGCGGGGTGCGCGCCGTCCGCGCCTACTGCCGCCTCACCGGCCATGCCGCCCCCGAGGTCTTCCACACCAACGAGGGCCACGCCGGATTCCTCGGCCTGGAACGCATCCGCGAACTGACCTGCGGCGACGGCCCCGATCCGCTCGACTTCGACGCCGCGCTCGAAGCCGTACGCGCCGGAACCGTCTTCACCACCCACACCCCCGTACCCGCCGGGATCGACCGCTTCGACCGCGAACTCGTCGCCCGCCACCTCGGCGAACGCGCCGAACTCTCGGGCGTCCCCGTCGACCGGATCCTCCAGCTCGGCAAGGAGAGCTACGAGGGCGGCGAACCCCATCTCTTCAACATGGCCGTCATGGGCCTGCGGCTCGCCCAGCGCGCCAACGGGGTCTCCACCCTCCACGGCTCCGTCAGCCGCCGGATGTTCGCGGGCCTGTGGCCCGGCTTCGACCCCGGCGAGATCCCCATCACCTCCATCACCAACGGCGTCCACGCCCCCACCTGGGTAGCCCCCGAGGTGCTGCGGCTCGGCGCCCGCCGCATCGGCGACCGGCGCACCGAGGACGCCCTGACCGGCCTCGACACCGCGGGCTCCGGCCGCTGGGACGCCGTCGCCGACGTCCCCGACGCCGAGGTCTGGGAGCTGCGCAGAGAACTGCGCGAACAACTCGTCACCGAGGTGCGCCGACGGCTGCGCGACTCCTGGCGCCAGCGCGGCGCGGGCGCGGCCGAACTCGGCTGGATCGACGGCGTCCTCGACCCCGACATCCTCACCATCGGCTTCGCCCGCCGGGTCCCCTCCTACAAGCGGCTCACCCTCATGCTGCGCGACCGCGACCGCCTCGCCGAACTGCTGCTCCACCCCACCCGCCCGGTCCAGATCGTCGTCGCGGGCAAGGCCCACCCCGCCGACGACGGCGGCAAGCGGCTCGTCCAGGAACTGGTCCGCTTCACCGACGACCCCCGGGTGCGCCACCGGATCGTCTTCCTGCCCGACTACGGCATGGGCATGGCGCGTACCCTCTACCCCGGCTGTGACGTCTGGCTCAACAATCCGCTGCGCCCCCTGGAGGCGTGCGGCACCAGCGGGATGAAGGCCGCCCTCAACGGCGCGCTCAATCTCTCCGTCCTCGACGGCTGGTGGGACGAGTGGTACGAACCGGACTTCGGCTGGGCCATCCCCACCGCCGACGGCTCCGGCACCGACGAGGACCGCCGCGACCGGCTGGAGGCCGCCGCCCTCTACGACCTGGTCGAGAACCGGATCGCCCCCCGCTTCTACGACCGGGGCGCCGCCGGACTGCCCCGCCGCTGGATCGAGATGGTCCGCCGTACCCTCGGCTCCCTCGGCCCCAAGGTGCTGGCCGGACGCATGGTCCGCCAGTACGTGGAGGAGCTGTACACCCCCGCCGCCCGCGCCCACCGCACCCTGACCCCCGGCGCCGCCCGCGCCCTCGCCACCTGGAAGGGCCGCGTCCGGGCCGCCTGGCCGCTGGTCACCGTCGACCATGTCGAGACCGTCGACCAGACCGCCGAGACCCAGGGCGACGACACCGCCGAACTCGGCGCCACCCTCGCGCTGCGGGTCCGGGTCGCCCTCGGTGAGCTGCGCCCCGAGGACGTCGAGATCCAGGCCGTCTCCGGCCGGGTCGACGCCGACGACGCCATCGCCGACGCCCACACCACCGCCCTCAAGCCGACCGCAGGACCCGACCTGGAGGGCCGCTGGACCTACGAGGGCCCGCTCACCCTCGACCGCACCGGCCCCTTCGGCTACACCGTCCGGGTCCTGCCCGCCCACCCGCTGCTCGCCTCCGGCGCCGAGATGGGCCTGCTGGCCGCGCCCGGCGACCCGGGCGGGGACGGGGGAGGAGTACTGCTGCGCTGAGGCTCCACGCCGTGTCCGCAGCGTCCGGGCGGCGCTCCCTCGTGGCTGCCGGGGTCGGAGGTGAGGACGGCGCGCGCCCCGTTGACGAACCGCTGCCAGATGGCGCCGCCGAATATCAGGGGGCCCCGGGCCCGGTCCTTGGTGTCGCGCACCGCCTGCCGTCCGGAGCGCAGACGGCCGTGCTCCAGGCAGTTGTTGCTGGTGCCGCTGCGGCTGCTGGTGTGCCAGCGGGCGCCCTCCAGCTCGGCGGGGTCGGCGATGAGGGGCCGGGCTCTGCGGAGGATCCCTCCGGCGCCGGAGGTCCCGGGCAGTCCGGGGCGGCCGGCCTGTCCGGGTATCGCGGTCGGGCCGGGTAAGCCGGGACAGCCGCCGGGGGAACGTATGCCTCGGTCAGGTCCGGGTCTCCCGGAGGAACCGGCGAACGCCGGTGACCCGTGGGACGGACCCGGTGAACCGCAGGGGCCTGGTGATCCGTAACGGCCGGGCGGCCTGGAACGCGTCGGCGGCCGGGGGAACCCGGGTGGCCCGGACACGGCGGGGGGACCGGATATCGTCCGGGCGCCGGGAACCGCCGTCACCCCGGAAGCCCCGGTGGAACGCGCGCCGCCGGTGAATCCCGCGAATCCCGCGAATCCCGCAGATCCTGTCGATCCCGCGGATCCCGTCGATGCCGGGTTTCCCACGAACCCCGGGAATCCCGGTGCCCGTGGGAAACCCGTGAATCCGGAGAGCGCTGAGAGTTCCGGAAAGCCGGACATCATCCCCAGGGTCATGATCGGAATTCCTTGAGCAGCTCGCGGATATAGGCACGTGACGCGTGGGGAGTGAGGGCGGCGGCGGTCAGATCGTCCCAGGCCTTTCCGTACCGTTGGACATCGCGCGGCCGTTCGAGCAACGTACCACCGGTGATGTGTTCCAGCCAGATGACGTTGACGGGTGGTTCGCCGCGTAGTTCGAAAATCGTACAGGGGACGTACTGTTCCATCGGGAGAATGGCGTCGAGCGGCAGGATCTGGATGGTGATATTCCGCTGCTTTCCCGCCTCCAGCAGATGCTCCAGTTGTCCCCGCGTCACCTCATGGCCGCCGCCGATGCGGTGGAGCGCGGGTGTGTCGATGACCGTGCGCAATTGAAAGGCATACGGGTCGTCCAGGACGTGCTTGCGCTTTATCCGCATCTCCACCAGCAAATCGGCCTGGGTGGTGGACTCGACGCCGGAGAACATCTCCCGCATATACGCCTCGGTCTGGAGCAGCCCCGGAATCACCCCGGCCTCGAACATCCGGGAGAGCTGGGAGTCGGACTCCAGCGTGAGGTAGTCCCGCAGGCTGTCGTGGAGCAGGGGGCCCTGGCCGCTCCACCAGTCCACCTTGTGGATCTCCTTGGCGAGGCGCTTGAGATTGGCGCGCTGTTGTTCGTCCATGACGCCGTAGAGGTTGAGCAGCGTGGTCAGATCGAGCGGACGGATGCCCCGCTTGCCGTTCTCGATCTGGCTGATCTTGGGCTGGCCGCACTCCAGCGCCTCGGCGGCGTCCTGGACCCGGAGTTTCGACGAGAGGCGCAGTTTGCGTAATTCCCCGCCGAGTCGACGGCTGCGCATGGTGGGCATATCGCTCTGTGCCATGGCGTCATCATGGCCGCGTTCGCAATCCGGTCACAACATGGCGC
>NZ_JBHVHF010000477.1:0-4059 GCF_042800315.1 Streptomyces sp. NPDC057638 | reverse complement strand
CCCCCGGCCCGTCGTGCCGTGGCCGGGCCCCGGGCGCGCCGGCGGATCGTGCTGCCCGATCCGCGGGAGGCGCCTGGGTCGTGGGCGGTGGACCGGGCCGGGCGGTGGCCCGGTCCACCGGACCGGGCCTAGAAGTAGGTGCGGATGTAGTCGACGACCGTGCCGTCCGCCGTCACCAGCGGGATCAGCTGCCACTTGTCGAACGCCGTGCACGGGTGGGACAGGCCCATCCCGACCCAGTCGCCGACCTCCAGCCGGGCCCCGGGCTCGGTGCGCACCCAGCCGTGCTGGTCGGAGAGCCCGCTGACGGTGATTCCCTCGGCGGGGCGGATCTCGCCGGTGGCCGCGTCCCGGACGACCTGGGCCTCGGGGAGGTCGAGATCGTACGCGGCGTCCCGCTTGCCCGCGTTGAGGAACGCCTGGGCCTCGCTGGGCCGGGAGACGACCTGCGCCCAGAGCCGGAAGGCGGGCTGGAGCGCGCCCTCCTGCGGCTGCCGGTTGAAGGGGGTGAGATGGCGGTAGTGGCCGTCGTCGTGGGAGACGTACGCGCCCGAGCGCAGCAGTTTGAGGGTGGGCCGGGAGAGCGCGGGCACCTCGGTGAAGACATCGGCGACCGCGTCGAACCAGGCGCTGCCGCCCGCGCTGACCACGATCTCGTCGGTGTCGGCGAACCGGCCCGCCGCGTCGAACGCGGCCGTGAGCGCCACCAGCCGCCGCAGCCAGGCGCGGACGGAGTCGCCGTCGGCGTCGGGGACCTCGCCCTCGTATCCCGCGACGCCGACCAGGCGCAGGGTCGGCGCGGCGCTCACGGCGTCGGCGACGGCGGCGCACTCGGCCTCGGTGCGGGCGCCGGTCCGCGCGCCCTCGCCCGCGCCCAGCTCCACGACCACGTCGAGCGGGCGGGTGGGGGCGACGGCGGACAGGGCCTGGTCCATCAGCTCGGCGCCGCGCACGGAGTCCACGTAACAGATGAAACGGAAGGCCGGATCCCGGTCCAGCTCCCCGGCGAGCCAGCGCAGGGCCGCCGGGTCCACCAGCTCATTGGCGAGGAAGATCCTCGGCACTCCGTGGGCGCGCATCACCCGCACCTGGTGCGGCACGGCGGCGGTGGTGCCCCACGCGCCGTGCTCCAGCTGGCGGGCGAAGAGCTGGGGTGCCATGGAGGTCTTGCCGTGCGGGGCGAAGGAGAGGCCGTGGCGCTCGGCGTAGCGCTGGAGCAGTGCCAGGTTGTGCTCGACGGACTCGGCGGAGAGCGCGAGTACGGGGGTGGTGAAGCCGCCGGTGAACAGGTCTCGCCGCTCGGCCGCCAGCTCGCCGACGGTCAGCCCGTCGGCGTCGGGCGGCAGGCCCTTGAAGCGGTGGTCGACGCGCTCCTCCTGGAGCCGGGCGAGCCGGTCGAGCGGGTCGGCGGGCATGGGGACCTCCTGGGCACAGCACGGGCATGGACGCTAGCGTTGCGCTCTGTGCAACGACCATTGCGCATATCGCTCGGTGCTGTCTAACATCCGGCGCAGCGCCGGGTCAATGGACCCGACGACCCAGACCCCGTTGAGGAGCCCCAGGGTGAGCAGCCTGACCGGAAGCGCGGGCGAGAGCGGCCCGACCGGACGCGCGGCGGAGCGATCCGCCGCCGACGGCCGCGTGGACGTCGTCTGTCTCGGTGAGTCCATGGTCACCTTCCGGCCGTCACATCCCGGCCGCCTCGCCGACGTACCCTCCTTCCACCGCGGCATCGGCGGCGCCGAGTCCAACGTGGCCTGTGCCCTCGCCGCCCTCGGCCACCGGGTCCGCTGGATCAGCCGGGTGGGCACGGACGGCTTCGGCGACCACCTCGTCACGGCCATCGCCGGCTACGGCGTCGACACCTCCGCCGTCGGCCGCGACCCCGCCCGTCCCACGGGCATCTACTTCCGCACCGCCACCGACCGCGCCACCGACGCGCACGAGGTCGTCTACTACCGCCGTGGCTCGGCGGCCTCCGCGATGTCACCCGGGACCATGGCGTACGAGGAGGTGACCGCCACCCGGATCCTCCATGTCTCCGGGATCACCGCGGCCCTCTCCGACGACTGCCGGGACCTGATGCGCCAGCTCACCGAGCGGCGGCCCGGCCGGCCACTGGTCTCCTTCGACGTCAACCACCGCCCCAAGCTGTGGCGCGACGGATCCGGACCCCGGACCCTGCTGGAGCTGGCCCGCGGCGCCGACCTCGTCTTCGTCGGCGAGGACGAGGCCGAGGACGCCTGGGACATCCACGGCGTCGAGGCCGTCCGGGCGGCACTGCCCGAGCCGGAGACCGTGGTGGTCAAGCAGGGCGGCCGGGGAGCGACGGTCTTCGAACGCGCGCCGGGAACCGGCGCCGACACCGTCACCTTCGTCCCCGCCCCCGGCGTCGAGGTCGTCGCGCCCGTCGGCGCGGGCGACGCCTTCGCCGCCGGATACCTCTCCGCCCACCTCGGCGGCGCCGACGCCCGGGAACGGCTGCGGCGCGGCCATCTGACCGCCGCCGCCACCCTCACCGTCGCCGAGGACCTCGCCACCCCGCCGCCCGCCGCGCTCACCGACCGCCTGGTGGCCCTGGACGACGGCGCCTGGGAGAGACTGCGTCTCGTCCCGGGCTGGAGCGCCGCTTCCGGGATCCCCCCGGTGGGGAAGGAAGAGGAGGTACGTACGCCATGAGCCAGACCGTCGACCGCGCGCTGAGCATCCTGCCGCTGCTCGCCCAGGGCCCCGCCGACCTCGGACAGGTCGCCGACCGCCTCGGGGTGCACAAGTCCACCGCGCTGCGACTGCTGCGCACCCTCCACGACCACGGGCTGGTCTACCGCCAGCAGGACCAGCGCTACCGCCTCGGCGCCCGGCTCTTCGCCCTCGCCCAGGAGGCGGTGGAGAACCTCGACGTCCGCGAGATCGCCCACGCCCATCTCGTCACCCTCAACGAGCAGATCGGGCACACCATCCACCTCGCGGTGTACGAGGAGAGCGAGGTCCTCTACATCGACAAGGTCGAGAGCCGCTATCCGGTGCGGATGTACTCCCGGATCGGCAAGCCGGTCGCGATCACCGTCGCCGCCGTCGCCAAGCTGCTCCTGGCCGATCTGCCCGAACCCGAGCGCCGCGCCGTCGCGGAGAAGCTCGACTACCCCATGTACACGTCCCGTTCGACCCCGCACGCCGCCGCCTTCCTCAAGGAGCTGGCCGCCGTGCGCGAACAGGGATGGGCCACCGACCTCGGTGGCCACGAGGAGTCCATCAACTGTGTCGCCGCCCCCATCCGGGGCGCGGCGGGCCGGGTGGTGGCCGCGATGTCGGTCTCCGCGCCGAACGTCGTCGTCACCGCCGAGGAACTGCTCACCCTCCTGCCGCTGGTGCGCCGCACCGCCGACGCCATCAGCCGGGAGTACTCCGGTTCCGTCACCCCGCACTGAACCGGACCCCGACCACGCCAGACCGCTTTGAGATGAGAGACCGGTAACCCTCATGACCGACAAGATCGCGCTCACCCCCAGCACCCACACCGCCCCGCCCGCCAAGTTCTCCCACGGCGTCAAGAAGGGCAACATCCTCCAGGTCGCCGGTCAGGTCGGCTTCCTGCCCGCCGTCGAGGGCCAGGCCCCGACCCCGGCCGGACCGACCCTGAAGGAGCAGATGCTCCAGACCCTCGCCAATGTGAAGGCGATCCTCGAAGAGGGCGGCTCGGGCTGGGACGACGTGATGATGATGCGCGTCTACCTCACCGACGTGGACCACTTCGCCGAGATGAACCAGATCTACAACGCCTACTTCGAGGAGCAGGGCCTCACCGCCCCCGCCTCCGCGCGCACCACGGTCTATGTCGGCCTGCCCGCCGGTCTGCTGATCGAGATCGACGCCCTGGCGGTCCTGGGCTGAGGCCCGCCACCCCGCGCCCTCCGGGGCGCCCCGTGTCGGCCCCGTGCGGACCGCTGACACTCCCTCACCTCCCGTCCGTACGCGGCCCCGAACGCGGGACCGTCACCGGACGGGGTGAGCCCGTGCCCCGCGCCGCGTGGCAGGCCCGTCAAGGGGTGGACCCCGCCC
>NZ_JBHVHF010000476.1:0-4062 GCF_042800315.1 Streptomyces sp. NPDC057638 | reverse complement strand
GGGGCGTCGGGCCCCTACTTCCCCGTGGCGCCCGGGCGCCCGCGCCGCCGGTTACCCCCCCCGGGGGGGTGGGTCACGCCGGGGGTTCCCGGGGTGACCCACCCCCGCCCGCGCGTGCGCTCGCCCCCGTACGGCCGGTCCCTCCGTACCGTACGGGGGCTTACGGATGTCTACGGAGGCCTGCGGGCGCGCCGCGAGGCCCCGCGTCCCAAAGGGCACAAGGCCGCACGGGACACGGGGCCGCACAGGGCACGGGGTCTCAGCCGACCCGCCGGACGGGGTCCGTCGGGGTCACACCTCCAGCGGGAGGATCGCGGTCGGCGCGTGACCCGGTTCGCCCGCCGGATCCTCCCACTCATGGACGGCGTCGATCCGTGGGCCCATCGCGATGTTGGTGACCCGTTCCAGCAGCACCTCGACCACCACCGGCACCCGGAACTCGGCCGCCAGCTTCCGCGCCTCCTCGAACGCCGGGAGCAGCGCCTCCGGGTCCGTCACCCGCAGCGCCTTGCAGCCCAGCCCCTCCACCACCCGGACATGGTCGACGCCGTAGACGCCGAGTTCGGGCGCGTTGATGTTCTCGAACTCCAGATTGACCTCGAACTCGATGTCGAGCCCCTGCTGGGCCTGGCGGATCAGCCCCAGATAGGCGTTGTTCACCAGCACATGGACATAGGGGATGCGGTGCTGGGCGCCCACCGCCAGCTCCTCCAGCAGGAACTGGAAGTCGTAGTCGCCGGAGAGCGCCACGACCGGTGTCCCGGGATCGGCGACGGCGGCCCCCAGCGCGGCGGGCACCGTCCACCCCAGCGGACCGGCCTGGCCGCAGTTGATCCAGTGCCGGGGCCGGTAGACATGGAGCAGCTGGGCCCCGGCGATCTGGGAGAGCCCGATGGTGGTGACATAGCGCGTCTCGGGCCCGAAGGCCCGGTTCATCTCCTGGTAGACGCGCTGGGGTTTGATCGGGATCTGGGTGAAGTGGGTCCGCCGCTGGAGGGTGGCCTTGCGGCGCTGTACGGCCGCGGCCCACTCCGTACGGTCGGGCAGCCCGCCCGACTCCTTCAGCTCCCGCGCGGCGGTGAGGAAGAGCTCCAGCGCGGCACGGGCGTCGGAGGCGATCCCGTACTCCGGGGCGAAGATCCGCCCGATCTGGGTGGGTTCGATATCCACATGGACGAAGGTGCGGCCCCGGGTGTAGACGTCCAGGTCGCCGGTGTGGCGGTTGGCCCAGCGGTTGCCGATGCCGAGCACATGGTCGGCTTCCAGGAAGGTGGCGTTGCCGTAGCGGTGGGAGGTCTGGAGGCCGACCATGCCCGCGTGGAGGGGATGGTCGTCGGGGATGGTGCCCCAGCCCATCAGGGTGGGGATGACCGGGACCCCGGTCAGCTCGGCGAACTCGACCAGCTCGGCGCAGGCGTCGGCGTTGATGATCCCGCCCCCGGCGACGATCAGCGGGCGTTCGGCACGGACCAGCAGCGCCAGCGCCCTGTCGATCTGCGCCCGGGTGGCCACCGGCCGGTGGACCGGAAGCGGGGCGTAGGTCTCGGGGTCGAACTCGATCTCGGTCTGCTGGACGTCGACCGGCAGATCGATGAGGACGGGCCCGGGGCGGCCCGAGCGCATCAGATGGAACGCCTGCTGGAAGACGCCCGGGACCTGGGCGGCCTCCAGGACGGTGGTGGCGGCCTTGGTGACGGGCCGGGCGATGGCGGCGATGTCGACGGCCTGGAAGTCCTCCTTGTGGAGCACGGCGGTCGGCGCCTGGCCCGTGACGCACAGGATCGGGATGGAGTCGCCGAGCGCGGAGTAGAGCCCGGTGATCATGTCGGTCCCGGCCGGGCCCGAGGTGCCGACGCAGAGGCCGATGTTGCCGGGCCGGGCGCGGGTGTAGCCCTCGGCCATATGGGAGGCGCCCTCGACATGGCGGGCGAGGGTGTGCTGGATCCCGCCGCCCTCCTTGAGCGCCTTGTAGAAGGGGTTGATCGCGGCGCCCGGCACACCGAACGCCTGGGTGACGCCTTCGCGTTCGAGGATCTCCACGGCCGCGCGGGCGGCGGTCATTCGAGCCATGACTGCTCCTGTCCTGCTCCGATCGGACGATCCACGCGGGGGATCGGGCGATCGTGCGCATCGAGCGGATTGAGGCACTGAACGGATTGAGCACGGAACGGATCGCGGTACGGAACGGATCGCGGTACGGAACGGATCGCGGTACGGAACGGATCGCGCGGATCGCGCTTCGACCGTGCGCCCAGCCGGGAAGGCAATCCTCACTTTTCCGCAATCCGGAAACTATATTTTGTTATACGGAAGCAATGTAGGAGCCATGGAGTGCCTCGTCAAGGCGATGGCCCAACCACTCCCCTAACCCCCGGCGCGTGGTGGACGATGGGGGCGGACTCAGGAGCGAGGGGGATTCCGCGATGGCCGAAGCGGTGCCGGTGCGCTGTCCGTCCTGCGGCCGGGAGCATCTGTTCGCCTCACCGGTCTATCCATGCGCCTGCGGCGCGCCGTTGGCGCCCCCGCTGCTGCCGAGCGCCCCGCCGGAGCAGATCGTCCGCCGGACCTGGGACGACGACTGGGTCCGCGTCCGCTGTGAGAGCTGCGGCCGCCAGGACCACTGGCCTCAGCCGGAACTCGGCTGCCCCTGCGGCACCCTGCTGCGGATACCGGTTCGCGCGGCGGAGGAACCCCCCGCGCCAGAGCGCGCCGGACGGGAGCGCCCGGCGCGGGAACGCCCGGCCACCGGGGAGCGCGCGCCGGAGCCGCCCCCTTACCGGCCCTCCCGGCGGCCCGCGTACCCGCCGTCCCATATCCCGCTGCCCCGGACGGCGAACAGCCCGCGCCCGTCCTTCCGGCCGGTCACCATCCGTACCGCCCGGGACGCCGTGACGGCGGCCCAGCTCTATCTGACCTGGCTGGGCTTCCATGACGTCGCCCATCAGGAGATCCACACCCCCGAGGTGCGGCCGCTCGCCCCGGCCCGTGGACGGCCCGCCGCCACCGTACGGCTGCGCGGCCGTGGCCTGGTCGCCCAGATCGAACCCACCACACGGCGCGCGGAGATCCGGGACGTCGAGTGTCTGTGGCTGTACGGACTGAGCGCGTCCGCCACGACCGTCTACTTCACCTTGGCGGGGTACGGACAGCAGGCCAGCGCCCGCGCGGAGGAACTGGGCGTTCCCCTCTTCGTCATGGACCTGACCGGTATGCCCCAGCCGGTCAACGCGACGGCGGCGGAACTGGTCTCCACCGGCGCGTGAGGCCCGCGAGAGCGGTCCGGGCGCGTGGTGCCGGAGGGCGTGCGCGGGCGGGAACGTGGCGGCGGAGGGCGTACACGAGCCGGACGCGTGGTGCCGGGGCTACGCACAGGACGGGCGCGGTCTCCGTCACGGCGGCGTCACGGGCGCGGTCTCCATGAGGGCGGCGTCACGGGCGCGGCGTCCCGAGGGGCGGCGGCACGGGCGCGGACCGAGGGCGGGATACTTCCCCCATGGTCCCTCCGTCCTTCTCCCACGCCCTGTCCCCCTTCATCCGGCCGGCCACGGCCGGTGAACTCGCCCAGCTCCAGGAGATCGAGCGGGCCGCCGGGGAACCGTTCCGCTCCCTCGGGATGACGGAGATCGCCGACGACGAGCCGCCCGCGCTGAACGACCTGGAGCGCTACCGGGCGGCGGGCGGGGCCTGGGTGTACACGGGGGCGAACGGCGCGAACGGGGAGAGCGGCGCACTCCTCGCGTACCTCCTCGATGAGGAGGTCGACGGCGCGGCGCATATCGAGCAGGTGTCGGTGCGGCCGAGCGCGGCGCGGCGCGGCATCGGACGGGAACTGATCGAGCACCTCGCGGACCGGGCACGGACCCGGGGGCTCTCCGGGATGACGCTCACGACCTTCGCCGAGGTGCCCTGGAACGCGCCGTACTACGCGCGGCTGGGTTTCCGGGAGCTGCCGGAGCCCGAACTCACCGAGGGGCTGCGGCGGATCCGCCGCCATGAGCGGGAGATCGGCCTCGACCGCTGGCCGCGTCTCTGTATGCGCCGCTCCCTCTGACGCGCCCCGGC
>NZ_JBHVHF010000475.1:0-4080 GCF_042800315.1 Streptomyces sp. NPDC057638 | reverse complement strand
GCGGTGAGCGTCGCGGGGCCCGTGCCGTCCCCGGGTCAGGCTGCGGCCTACTCGGCCTACTCGGTCTTGATGGCCGTCAGCATGTTCAGCCGGGCGGCGCTGCGGGCGGGCCACAGCGAGGCCAGGATGCCGACCACACCGGCGAGGAGCAGGAAGATTCCGATCCGCTCCCACGGGATGACCAGGGCGTACTCCGGGATGCTGTTCTTGAGGGTCTCGCCGACCGCCCAGGCCAGGAAGGTGCCGAGGGCGACACCGATCACCGCGCCGAAGAGGGAGATCACGACGGCCTCCAGGCGGATCATGCGCTTGACCTTGCCCCGGTCCAGGCCGATCGCGCGGAGCATGCCGATCTCCTGCTGACGCTCGAAGACGGACATGGCCAGCGTGTTGACCACGCCGAGGACCGCGATGATCAGGGCCATCGCCAGCAGGCCGTACATGATGTTCAGCAGGGTGTTGATCATGCCGCCGAAGAGATTGCGGATGTCCTGCTTGTCCATGATGTTCATGCCGGGGTTGTCGCCGAGCGCGGTCACCAGGGCCTGCTCGTTGGCGCTGGTCTCGCCGCCGTCCATGGCGATCCAGACCTCACGGATGTCCGGGGTGGTGTCGTACGGGGCGACGAGGTCCTGGGACAGGATGTAGGGGGAGACGACCTCGTTGTCCTCGTAGATCGCGCCGATCGTCAGCTTCCGGTGCTCCGGCTTGGCGTTGACGGTCTCCTTGGTGAAGCTGACCGGGACGGTGTCGCCCGCCTTCCAGCCCTGCTTCTCGGCCGTCTTCTCGGCGACGGCGAGCTGGCCGTCGCCAAGGGTCTTCAGCGAGCCCTCCAGGGTCTTCAGTGAGAAGACCTGCTCCAGGCTGGCCGGGTCGACGGCGGACGCGGCCCGCTCCTCGCCCTTCACGGTGAGGAAGAACGCCTGCTGGGCGGAGACGGCCTCGGCGCCCTTGGCCTTGCTCAGCGCGGTGACCGCCGAGCGGTCGAGGTTGTCGCCGCTGGCCATGGTGACCAGGTAGTCGGCCTTGATGTTGCTGGTGGTCGAGCGGTCGATGGCCTGGCCGAGGGTGACGCCGAGGACGGTCAGTCCGGTGACCAGGGTCAGTCCGATGGCGAGCGCGGAGGCAGTGGCTCCGGTACGCCGGGGGTTACGGACCGCGTTCTGTCCGGCCAGCTTGCCGGAGACCCCGAAGAACTTGCGCAGCAGCGGGTGGATCAGCGCGATCATCGGCCGGGAGAGCAGCGGGATCAGCACGATCACACCGATGAGGGAGAAGAACGCGCCCCCACCGATGATCATCCGGCCGTTCTCGCCGCCCTGCGCGGCGCCGGCCACGATCCCGGCGGCACCGGCCAGGGTGATGAGGGCGCCGATGCTGTTCCGCACCACCAGCGACTTGGTGGTGGCGGTCGCGTGGACCGCGCTCATCGCGGCGACCGGCGGGATCTTCGCGGCCCGGCGGGCGGGCAGCCAGGCGGCCAGGATGGTGATCAGCACACCGACGGTGAAGGCGGCCACCACCGAGAGCGGCTCCACCTGGAGCGGCCCGGCGGGGATCTTCGCGCCGAAGGTGTCCATGCCGGACTTCAGCCCGATCGCCAGCCCGATGCCGAGCCCGAAGCCGATGACCGAGGCGACCGCGCCGACCAGACCCGCCTCCAGGATCACCGAGCGCTTGACCTGGCGCCGGGAGGCGCCGACGGCGCGCATCAGGGCCAGCTCCTTGGTGCGCTGGGCGACCAGCATGGTGAAGGTGTTGGCGATCAGGAAGACACCGACGAAGAGGGCGATGCCCGCGAAGACGAGCAGCGTGGTGTTCAGGGCGCCGAGCCCGGACTCGATGGCCTTGGCCTGCTCGTCGGCGAGCGCGGTGCCGGTCTCGGCCTCCGCGCCCTTGGGCAGCAGCGGCTTCACATCGGCGAGCACCGCGTCGTCGGAGACCCCGGCGGCGGCGGTGACGTTGATCTCGTGGAAGAGGCCGGGCTTGAGGTAGAGCTGCTGGGCGACGGGGGTGCTGAACAGGACCAGGCTGCCGCCCGCGTTCACCTCACCGTCCTCGGTGGTGAAGATCCCGGAGAGGGTGAACTCGCGCACCGGACCGTTGGTCGCCACGCGCACGGTCTCGCCGACCGTGTACTCGCCCTTGCGGGCGCTCTCCTTGTCCAGGGCGATCTGCCCGGCCTGGGTGGGGCCGGTGCCGCTGGTGAAGTCGTACGCGGCGTCCTTCCCGTCCTTGCCGGGCGAGAAGTTGGCGCCCTTGTTGGCCCAGCCGGTGCCGATCAGCTTGCCCTTGGTGTCGGCGACCCCGGCGAACCCGGAGACCCGCCCGGACGCGTTCTCGACCCCGGCCGCGCCCTGGATCTTCGCCAGGGTGGCGGCGCTCAGACCGGTGGCGGAGTGACCGCTGCCGCTGTCGACTGTCGGGCTCTGGACGACGACGGCGGTCTTGCCGAAGTCCTTGGCCGACTGGTTGCGGAAGGCGTTGCCGAGGGTGTCGGTGAAGACGAGGGTGCCGGAGACGAAGGCGACGCCGAGCATGACGGCGAGCACGGTCATCAGCAGCCTGGCCTTGTGCGCGAGCACATTGCGCAGGGCGGTACGGAGCATGGTGTCAGTCCTGGGGTGTGAGCCGGATTCGTGGGGGCTGCCGGGGTGTCAGGAAGTCCGGCCCTTGGCGTCGAACGCCTTCATACGGTCGAGGACGCCATCCGCGGAGGGGTGCAGCATCTCGTCGACGATCCGGCCGTCGGCGAGGAAGATCACCCGGTCCGCGTAGGAGGCGGCGACCGGGTCATGGGTCACCATCACCACGGTCTGGCCCAGCTCGCGCACCGAGTTGCGCAGGAAGCCGAGGACCTCGGCGCCGGAGCGCGAGTCCAGGTTTCCGGTGGGCTCGTCGCCGAAGATGATCTCGGGCTGGGAGGCGAGGGCGCGGGCGACGGCCACGCGCTGCTGCTGCCCGCCGGAGAGCTGGGTGGGACGGTGCCCCAGCCGGTCCCGCAGACCCACCATCGCGATCACCGCGTCCAGCCACTGGCGGTCCGGCTTACGGCCCGCGATATCCATGGGCAGGGTGATGTTCTCCAGCGCGGTCAGCGTCGGCAGCAGGTTGAACGCCTGGAAGATGAAGCCGATCTTGTCCCGGCGCAGCTGCGTGAGCTGCTTGTCCTTGAGCGACCCCAGTTCGGTCTCGCCGATGCGCACGGAACCGGAGCTGAAGGTGTCGAGCCCGGCGACGCAGTGCATCAGAGTCGACTTGCCGGAGCCCGAGGGTCCCATGATCGCGGTGAACTCGGCCTGCCGGAAGTCGACGCTCACCCGGTCCAGCGCGACCACCTGGGTCTCGCCCTGTCCGTACACCTTGGACAGGTCCGTGGCGCGGGCGGCCACCGTGGTGGCGCGGTGTGCGAGGGGCATGGTGGTCACGAGGGGACGCTCCTTGAGCACTGGAAGATGGGGACCCCGGGGGGATGGTTCCATCGTCGGCGCTGCTTGACCGTGGAACGTCAGACCGCGTGCCCGTTCCCATGGCCGCCTTTGGTCGCATCGAAAGGGCCGCCCGTCCTCCTTTGGTATGACGGCGCCCCTGAGGCCCTCGGCGGACCGGGGAGTGCTGTCCCAGGTGAGAGGGCGGACACGGCGCCCTGAGGGTCGCGGTCCGGCGACGGAGCGCCGCCCGGTCGCTCCGGAGGCGCCCCCGGGCGTCGAGTTTCCGTCAATCGCTTCCCGCCGCCCCACCTGCCGGGTGTCCGGGCAGCCACTCCCGCCGACCGCCCGACCTGCGCTGACGCTCCCTCAAGCGGCAATAAAATAAGACAACATCGGGCCACGGGTCGCCTGAGGGCCGGGGATTACCCAGATAGGCTCATGTGCTTACGCGGAGCCACACCTGGCCCGGATGGTGGAATGCAGACACGGCGAGCTTAAACCTCGCTGGCCTACATGGCCGTGCCGGTTCGAGTCCGGCTCCGGGCACTCTCTGTAGTCCGGTTGAAGACCCATAGTGGTTGAATGCTTGACCTTCAGTGTCCGAACGATCACCGCGGGCGTACGGGTCCCCTCAGGGGCGACCAAGGAC
>NZ_JBHVHF010000474.1:0-4144 GCF_042800315.1 Streptomyces sp. NPDC057638 | reverse complement strand
GCGCATCCGCGCCGCCGTCGACGCCCGCCGCGATCCCGACTTCCTCATCGTGGCCCGCACCGATGTGCGCGCGGTCGAGGGAGTGGACGCCGCGATCGAGCGCGCCCGGATGCTGGTGGACGCCGGGGCGGACGCGGTCTTCCCGGAGGCGCTGCGCACCCTGGAGGAGTTCGCCCAGGTGCGCGCCGCCCTCGATGTGCCGCTTCTCGCCAACATGACCGAGTTCGGCAAGAGCGACCTCTTCACCGTCGACCAGCTGCGGGACGTCGGGGTGAACATCGTCATCTGGCCCGTCTCGCTGCTGCGCATGGCGATGGGGGCCGCGGACCGCGGACTGACCACCCTGCTGGACCAGGGAGCGCTGACGGACCGTCTCGACGAGATGCAGCACCGCCGGGAGCTGTACGACCTCGTGAACTACGAGGGCTACAACCGCTTCGACTCCTCGGTCCACAACTTCCAGCTGGAGCGGGATTAGGAGCCGGGCCCCGCGCCGCCGCGCGTACCGGTGAGGGCGGGCCCAGCCGCTCGCGGTGGACCGGTCCTCACCCGGTCGCCGGGATGTCATCGGGTGAGTCGCCGACGTCCCGTCCTCCCCGTCCCCGGCGATGGTCCTCGGCCCCTGGCCGACCAGGGGTGCCGCGGACGGCGGTGGCGAAGGTCCAGCGGTTGGCGGCCAGGGCGTCGTCCGGTTCGGGCAGCGGTCCGCGCCCGTGCAGGGCGGTGAACTCGTACGGAGTGCGGACGCGCACCTTCCAGCCCCGGGCCCGGAGCGCACCCGCGGAGTCGGGGCGCGGGCCCGGGGCGAACAGGGCGGGGAGGTCCAGACCGAGCCGCTCGCGCAGGGCCGTGTACAGCGGGCCGCGGAGTACCCGGTCCGGTTCGGCGCTGATGTCCTTGGTCTCGAACGCCAGGGTGCTGCCGGGCGCGCTGAGCCGGTCCACGGCGGCGATCAGACCCTGTTCGGCCGCCGCCGGCAGATAGAGCAGCAGGCCCTCCGCGAGCCAGGCCGTCGGTTCGCCGGGATCGAATCCGGAGTCCAGCAGCGCCGTCGTCCACGCGCCGCGCAGATCGATGGCGAGCGGTCGGCGCCCGGCGCGGGGCACGGCCCCGACGCGTTCGAGCACCCGGTGCTTGAACGCCAGCACCCCGGCCGTGTCCAGTTCGTGCACCGTGCGCCCCGAGGGCCAGGGCAGGCGCAGCGCCCGGGAGTCCAGGCCCGCGCCGAGGAGCACGACCTGGCGCGCGCCCGCCCGGGTGGCGGCCAGCAGATGGTCGTCCAGGACCCGGGTGCGCAGGGCGAAATATCCGCCGAGCCGTCCCCACAGGGGGTCGGACACCCGGTCGGGTATGCGGTCCGGATGGAGCGGCCAGTGGGCCGTGCCGGGTGCGGCGCGGACGAAGGCCGCGGCGTACGGGTCACGGGCGAGCGCGTCCGGCAGCTGCGATTCGATGGCCCGGGCCGCGGCCACCAGCAGCGCGGTGCGGCCCACTCCCGCCGTGGGACCGGTCATCGGCCTGCCTCCTGTTCCCGCTCCGGCGGGTCCGCGCCGTCGTCGGCGATGGGGGGTTCCCACCCGCCGGGGTCGTCCACGGTGGTGGTGCGGGCGCCGTACAGGGCGCGCATCAGACCGAGGATCGCGTCGGTGGGGAGGTGCAGGGCTGTGGTGCAGTCGGTCAGGACGGTGATGTGGAAGCCCTTCTGGAACGCGGTGCGCGCGCTGGAGTCGACGCAGACGTCGGCGAAGAGGCCGGTGAACACCAGATGGCCGATCTCCCGTCGCCGCAGTCGCTCCTCCAGATCCGTACCGAGGAACGCGTCGAACACGGCCCGCTTGGTGACCACGGCCTCGCCCGGAGCCGGGGCGACCCGGTGGAACCCCGCTCCCCAGGTGCCCTCCAGACACTTCGGCGGCCTGCCCCGGTCCCGGTCGCGGGAGCGCCAGCTCGGCCCCTGGAAGACGGGATCACCGACGAAGCGGACGAACACCACCTCCACCCCCCGTCGGCGGGCCGCCGCCACGGCGCGGACGGTGCCGTCGACGGCTCTCACCAAGGCGGCGGGATCCCCGCCGAAGCGGGCCGCCGCCGCGGGACCGGCGCAGAAGTCGTTCTGTACGTCCACGACGAGCAGGGCCGTTCTCCACCCCGTCATGAACCGCAGGCCAGCGCCGGGTCCCGCGGGGCTCCACCACCGCCGTCCGGCGCGGCGAGCGCCGCCGTCACCGCGTCGACCACCTCGCTGGTGGAGTGCCGACCACCGAGATCGGGGGTGCGCACCCCCCGCCCGTCGGCCTCGGCGAGGGCGGCCTCCATCGCCGCGACGGCACCGGGACAGCCCGCGTGACGCTCGGCGACCAGCGCCGCCGCCCGCAGCGTGGCCACCGGGTTGACCCGGTCGAGACCGGCCAGGTCGTCGGCGGAGCCGTGCACGGTCTGGTACTCCACCAGCTGCCGCAGCGCCGGGTCGAGGAAGACATTCTCGGTGCAGCGGTTCTCCGGCCGGCCAGCCCCGTACCGGTCGAGCAGGACGACGTGCATGATGTCGGCCCACTCGTTCCCGGCGATCAGAACGGTCCGGCCGGGCAGGCCGTGCGCCAGGAGGTTACGGTTGACCGTGTCCGGCTGGAACACCTCGACGCGGATCCCGAGCCGGTCGGAGAGCCGGGCCACCCAGGAGCCGAAGGCGCCGTCCAGCAGATGGAACTTGTACGCCATCATCACCCGGTCGACGCGGCCGTCGGGCCACTCCCTCCGGGCCCGCTCCAGGGCGTACTCCACCACCTGGGTGGTGATCTCCCGGCTGAAGGTCAGGGTGCGGCTGACCTCCCCGTCGGTGTGGGTGTTCTCCCCGGTGTAGAAGCCCTGGGCCTGGTCCCGCACCAGCAGCAGGGAGTCCGCGCCGGACGTGAGCAGATCCACCTTCACCGCCCGCATCCGGCATCTCAGCAGATAGAGCGACTGCGCGTTGACCGCGGTACGGAAGACCGCCGTGGCACCGCGCGCGGCCAGCTCACGGCAGTACGCCTCGTAGCGTGCGGCGTCCCGCGCGGTCAGCGTCCGTATGCGGTGGACGTCCCGCTCCTGGCTCAGCGACACGTACGAGTGGTAGAGACCGGGCGACCGCGCGATCCGGGCGGCGCCCGGGAGCGACGCGGTCAGGAGGGCGACGACACGCTCGAAGACGGCCGCGAGTTCCGGGCCGGTGCCCCGCCCCACGGCGAGCCCTATCAGGGGCCCGTCCGCGCCGCGCCGCTCCCGTGCCCCGGTCACGCGCCCGTACCCGGGACGAGGTGGTCACCGGGCACACCGGCCTTGTCGGGGTGGTAGAAGTCCCTGATCTCGGCGGCCCAGGCGGCGGCCGGGACGCGGTCGCCACCGGCGGGCTCGAAGGACGCGAACAGTGCCTCGATATTGGGGCGTTGGAAGCCGATGGCGGTCATCAGGGCGAGGAAGTCGGGCCGGGTGACGAACCCGTCGCCGTCCGGGTCGCCGATACCGGACAGGGCCCGCGCGAACCGGTCCACGGCGGCGCCGAACCGTCCGGGATCGAGGACGACGGCGGTGAACTCCTCCGGGCTGACCCGACCGTCGCCGTCGGTGTCCAGCTCGGACACGAGGGTCTCGCCGTACTCCCGGAAGGCGTCGAACAACTCCCGCGCGGCCCGCTGGTCGGCCCCGGGCAGGGCCGCGACCGTCCGGGTGGCCATGAGCGCGAAGTCGGCCGGCTCCAGAAAGCCGTTGCCGTCCGCGTCGAAGAGCGAGAAGACGAGTCGCACCCGTGCGGTTGCCTCGGGGGTGGGCATGGCTGACACCTCTCGATCGGGGTGGGGACAGGGAGGACCGGGATGGCTCCCGGCTGTTGATTCACTATCCGGCCGCCCCGCGGCCCCGTCAGCGTAAGAACGTCCGATCCACTCGATCGAAGGCACCTGAAGCGCCCCGCGCATGGAACGCCACGCGGGGGGACATGATCTCGCGTCCTCGTGCGTCCTCGTGCGTCCTCGTGCGTCCTCGTGCGGGCGTGACGGGCGGCGCGGGGAGAGTGCCGGGGCGGTGCCGGAGGCCGTGAGCGCCGGGTGACTCCGTACCCGTGCGCCGCGCCCCACCGGATCCGCCCGGCCGCCGCTGAACCCGGCCGGAC
>NZ_JBHVHF010000473.1:0-4166 GCF_042800315.1 Streptomyces sp. NPDC057638 | reverse complement strand
CGCGGGGTGCGGGGCGAGACGGGGTGCGCCCCGGTCCGGGCACGGGGCCGGGGCCGGGGGCAGCGCGCGCCGCGCGTCAGTAGAGCTTGGCCACCGAGGTCCGCGCGGTGGTCTTGAAGGCGCCCAGCGGCGCGGAGGCGAGATTCCCCAACTGGCCCCAGCCGACGATCGTCACCGTCTTCCCGTCCCGTCCCACCGAGTACAGCGCCACGTCGGCGGTCCCCGCCGCGGGCACCTGGGTCTCCAGGCTGTAGACCCGGGCCCCCTCCTCGATCGCGATCGGGCCCTCGTCGCTGGTCGCGCCGACCAGACCCGGGGTCTCGCGCTCCAGCCGGTTGATGCAGTCCATGATCACCGTGTTGGCCTTGGTGACCAGCGCCTTGGCCTGGGCCTCGGTGGCGGCGACCGTGATCGTCTGATGGGCCCGGGTCTCCAGCTCGGTCTGGAAGTGCCGCTGCTTGCTGGTGGCGGCCGACAGGATCCCCTCGGTGCAGGCGTCGGGCGCCACGCCCGGCCGGACCGTACCCGCGCTCCACGGCGTCTCGGCGGCGGGCAGCTGCGAGGCCGACAGGAACGCCGGTGCGGGCGCGGCGGCCGTGGCGGCGGTGGCCAGGGCGGGCGTGGCCACCGCCAGGCCGAGAGCGGCGGCGGTCAGGGCGGCGAAGTGGAGCTTGTGCGGCTGGTTCATGAGGTTCCCCCTCGGTCGGTGGTGCGGTCGAACGGCCATCAGCTTGTGCGGCCCTCACTCCCGACACCAAGCGGATCGGGCCCGATGGGACAGTGGAACCATTCCACCCCCTCTGACGTGGGATAACGCAGGGGGGTGAGATGCCCCCTGGGATGATTTGGGGGAGAGACGGTGGGTCAGACAGAGCGCGCGGACGAGGCGTTCGCCCGGAGGCTGAGCGAGCTGAGGGAAGGGTCGGGGCGCAGCTATGGCGCGCTGGCCCGCCGGGTGGGAGTCAGCGCGTCCACCCTCCACCGCTACTGCGTGGGCCGGACCGTGCCGGTGGAGTTCGCCCCCGTGGAACGGCTGGCCCGGCTCTGCGGCTGCGGTCCCGGGGAACTCCACGCCCTCCACCGCCTCTGGCTGCTGGCCACCACGGTCCGCCACCAGGCCGACGGCTCCGCCGCGGCGGACGCGGCGGCCGGTGCGGACGCTGGTGTTCCGGGGAGTGCTCCGGCGGGCGGCCGTGCCGATGCCGTGGCGGACGTCCCGGCCGGGGTGTCCCCCGGCGCGGAAGCCTCCGGTACGGGGGACACCCCCGCCGGTCATCGTTCCCCCGGCGGCGCCGCCTCGGGCGCCACGGTGGAGAGCGCGATCGGTGGTGTGTCGTCGGCCTCCCGCGCGTCCGTTGTCCTCGGGTCCGCACCGGAGGAGCCGGGACCCTCGTCCGGGGAGTCCGGGGAGTCCGGGGAGTCCGGGGAGTCCGGGGAGTCCGGGGAGTCCGGGGAACCCAGGGAACCCAGGGAACCCAGGGAACTTAAGGAAGGGGAGCGGCGACGGGCACCCGAACCGGCGCGGCCCGCGTCCGGGGGCGGGGGTGGACCGGAGGGGCCGTCCGGCCCCACCGGAACCGCGCCCGGGGACGGGAACGAGCCGGAGCGGCGGTCCGGTCCCGTCGACACCCCGGCCGACCTCGCTCCCGCCGAGACCGTTCCCCTCCCGCCGGAGACCGGTCCCGGGTCCGTTCCGCCGGTCCCGCCGGGCGACGCGCCTCCCTCCTTCCCACCGGACGCCGCACCCGTACTCCTCCCACCGGACGCCGGGAACGCGGCCAGCCCCGTCCCGTCCCCGTCCGGGCGCTGGCGCCGCTGGCGCGGTGGCTTCTTCGCGGCGGCACTGGTCCTCGCGGTCGCGCTGGTGGCCCTGGCCGCCTTCGACGGGGCACCCCGGGCCAAGGGGGAGAGCGAGCGGCGGGACGGCGAGGCGCGAGCCCGTACCCAGGCGCCCCTGAGTGTCGGTGTCAACCAGCACATCTGGCTGTACGGCTGCCAGCACTCCTATCTCGTGGACCGCCCGCCCACCTCCGTACCCGTCCCGCCCGCCGAATCGGGCGCCGCGTCCTGGAGCCGGGCGCTGGGCGCGCGGCACGCGGGGAAGACCCTCGTCCGGGTCACCGTGCAGGGCCGGGGCGAGGAGACCGTGGTGCTCCAGTCCCTGCGGGTACGGGTGACCGAGCGGCGCGCGCCCCAGCGAGCCGGTGCCGTCTACCAGATGAGCATGGGATGCGGTGGCGCGATGACTCCCCGGATGTTCGAGACGGATCTCGACCGCCCCCGCCCCCTCGTGCGCTCCCTGGCGGGCAATGACACGGGGACCGACCTCCCCGCGGTCGCCCTGCCCTACCGGGTCTCGGCACGGGACCCGGAGATCCTGCTGGTCAACGCCCGGGCGGCGGCCTGTGACTGCGACTGGTACCTGGAGTTGGAGTGGAGCAGCGGGGAGCGCTCCGGGACGCTGCGTGTCGACGACGGGGGACGGCCCTTCCGCACCACGGGCGTCTCCGGGCGGCCGGTGTACGCGTACGACGACATCGCCCGCCGCTGGATCCCCGCGCAGAACTCCTAGGCGGGGTCCGCGAAGTCCCGCCGTCCTCCCCTGAGGCGAAGTCCGGGGAGGGGCTCGCGGCGTCCAGTGCTGGGGGACCCCCACCCGCGGGCTCCGCCCGGGGGCACCCCCACCCGTGCCCGCGGGGCCCAGGGGGAGCCGGGCGCCGGGGCGGGATGTCGCGGACACGGCCTGGAAGGTGGTGTCCGGGGTGGGTCGGCGGTGGATCGGTGGGGCCGGGCCGTGCGCTCGCCGGAGGTCACCCGTGCCGCCGTGATCGACCCCGGGGGCGATGGCCGCGACCCGCCCATCCGGTCGACCAGCGCCCGCCCTGGCCGGGGCACCCCCCGTTGGTGCCCCGGCCGCGCGTCTCACAACCATCGTGCACGATCACCCCGCCGTGCGTTCGCCCAGTTCAGGCCGCGTTCTGGCGAATCCTCGCGGCTTGACTGTGTTGATCATGGCTGTCCAGAATCGCGGTCTGTGTGACGACTCGTCGAACGGGGCGTCGGCACAGGGACACAGCGAAGCAGTGAGAAATCAGGGGGAATCATGGGCAGAATTCGGGCCCTCGTGCCAGCGCTCGCCACGGTGCTCGGCCTCATGGCCGGGGTGGCACCGGCCGGTACCGCCTCGGCCGCCACCGCCACCGTTCAGACTCCGGCCGCCACCGCACCGGCTCCGGCCGGAACGGCCGCGTACAAGGTCTGGCACTGGAACGTCTCCGGTCACGAGGTCGACAGGGGGGCCACCACGAATGGTCTGGTCGACGCGGTCCTGGCGTCCGTGCAGCAGCAGAACCCCGACTTCATCTCCCTGAACGAGATCTGTCCCAACCAGTACACCGCTGTCCTCAAGGGTCTCCAGAAGGCTGGGTGGCCGAACCAGGACGCGATGACCAATTTCGCCCGCTTCGAACCCGTGCCCGAGGCGAACGCCGACCTCTGCGGGGATGACCCCACCGGGCAACCCGACGCGGACCCGTACGGTGTCGCCCTGTTCAGCCGGTTCAAGCCCAGCGGTACCGACCGGATCACCCTGCCCTTCGACGGGGAGAAGGAGCGCAAGCTGCTCTGCGTCCCCATCGCCCAGCTGACCGGCGGCCCCAACGGCCTGAGGTTCTGCACCACGCACATCACGTACCACTTCGCGCATGAGCAGGCCCAGCTGGACGTGGTGCGGAGCCGGATGGAGCAGTGGACGCTGGACGGCGGCACGGTGATCACCGCCGGTGACTTCAATGTGCAGCCCCATGAGGACAAGCTCAACGGCTGGTACGCGCCCTCGGCCGACACCACCCACAACGGTGGCAACTCAGGGATGTTCCGTGAGCTCGACGATCTGGACCCGGTCTGCCCCGGGTGGGGTGAGCAGACCACCGAGGGAGGACTGGGCGGCCTGTGCGGGCAGCGGGGCAAGGTGGACCTGATCTTCGCCGCGGAGAGCCGACTGGCGTCCTATGACGCGGACGCCCACCCGATCGGCCCGGACCGCTGCAAGAACGGCTCCCAGCAGCTCGTCCGCTGCTCCAACCACCGCATCACCACCGCCACCGCCACGGTCCACACCCCGTAGCCGTAGCCGCCCGTGTGGTGGAGAGGGTCTCGTCGGCGCG
>NZ_JBHVHF010000472.1:0-4169 GCF_042800315.1 Streptomyces sp. NPDC057638 | reverse complement strand
CCCTGACCCCGCGTCCGCCGGAGGGCCTCCGCTCTGTCGGCGGTGGCGCCCCGGCGACGTCCGGTCAGGAGTCCACCGCGTCCCGGAAGTTGAAGCAGCCGTCGATCCACGCCTGCTGACGCCCCTCGGCCACCTCGATCCGCGTCTCGCCGAAGAGCATGCGGTGGCTCTGCCAGCTCCGTCCGGTGAGCCGCGTGAGCGTCAGCCGCAGCGGTACCGTCCGCTCGCTGACCGGCCGTCGCATCGACAACCGCATCGAGGTGACCATCATGCGCTTCCTGGCCTCGCCGACCCCGATGTCCGGCACCGTCTCGAAGGCGGGGTGGAGCCGGTGGGCGTAGGCGTACAACAGGGAGGCCAGGGCGTGGAAGGAGGCGATCTGCGCCAGGACGGGGCCGTGCAGTACGGGCCGGTAGGGCGTGGGCGCGTCCGAGCCGTTGGTGAGGTCGACGTCGAAGACGCCGTGGTAGCTCTCGCCGTCGTAGTGGACCTCGGAGGCGGTCCACGGGGTAGCGGACCAGGAGGCGGAGAGCCCGTGGACGATGGCGGGGAAGCTCGGCGGCTGGGCGTCGGGCATGTGATCACCTCTCGGTCGGATGCCGGAGCGGGGCCGGGATGCCGGGTCGGGGCCGGGGACGCCTGGTGGAGGCGGGAGGTCCGTCGTCCGGGGTCGCACACCGCAACTGACTACCCCCGCCCGCCCGCGGATGCCGCCGCGGCGGGGCCGAACCACCCGTTTCGCGGAGCACCACGACGGGCGGCGAGTGCGAGCCCACGGGCCGGTACGACCACGGACGGATCGGTACGACCGCGGACGGCGGCTGCGGCGACTACGGCAGGTACGACGGATACGACCGCGGACGACGGGTACGGCAGGTACAGCGGGTACGACGGGTACGACCGCGGTCTGACGCGCCGCGCCGCCCGGACGCTTAGCGTGTGCGCATGGCCAGACTCTTACGCATCCGGGCGGCCGCGGCCGCCGTCCTCGCACTGTCGCTCGCCCTGCCGCTGACCGCGACCGGCACGGCGGCGGCGTCATCGTCCGGGGGGCCGCCCGTCTCCACCGCGGGGACGGCACCCACCACCACGGTGCCCCAACTCCCCCGTCCCACCGGCGCCTACCCGGTGGGCACGACCTCCTTCGACCTGGTCGACCGCTCGCGGCGCGACCCCTGGGTCCCCTCCGCGGACGGCCGTGAACTGGTCGTCAGCCTCCACTACCCGGCATCCCGCCCCTCCCTCGCTCCCCCGGCCCGGTACGCCACGACGGAGGAGGTGCGGCTGCTGGTCCAGGGGGTGGGCTTCGGTGACGCCGTTCCTCCCGAGCGGCTGGCCGCCATGCGGGTGCACGCGCGTACCCCCGCGCGGCCCGCGCCGGGGACGTACCCGCTGGTGGTGCTCTCCCCCGGCTTCGGCGTCTCCCGGTACACCCTGACCCATCTCGCCGAGGACCTCGCGAGCCGGGGCTATGTCGTGGCCTCCGTCGACCACGCCTACGAGTCCTTCGGCACAGCCGTCGGGAACCGGATGCTCACCTGCGTCGCCTGTGATCTGGTGGACAGCGGCGCCATGCCCACCGGTGTGGTGACCGCCACCCGGGCGCGGGACGTCTCCTATGTGCTGGACCGGCTGACCGGGCGCCACCCGGTGTGGCGGCACGCGGGGATGATCGACGCGCGGCGGATCGGTATGGCCGGGCACTCCATCGGCGGCGCGAGCGCGGCCACCGCGATGGCGGCCGACCGCCGGGTGGACGCGGGCGTCAACATGGACGGGGCGTTCTGGGAACCGCTGCCCCCGACGGGCCTGGACGGACGGCCCTTCATGCTCCTCGGCACCGACGACGCCGTCCACCGGCCCGGCGGCACGGACCGCAGCTGGGACGCGACCTGGGCCGGGCTCGACGGCTGGAAGCGCTGGCTGACGGTCGCCGGTTCGGAACACTTCAGCTTCTCCGACGGCCCCCTGATCCAGCACCACTTCGGGCTGCCGCGGCCGCCGATCCCGGCGCACCGCGCGGTGGCGGTGACCCGCGCCTATCTCGCGGCCTTCTTCGACCGGCATCTGCGCGGCACACCGCAGCCGCTGCTGGACGGCCCGAGCGCCGCCCACCCCGAGGTGGTCTTCCACCACCGGTGACCGGTGCGGTCCGCCCCACCCGGGTACGGGGTGGGGCGGGCCGCCGCCATCGGGGCGGCGTCCGCGCCATGTGCCGCCGCTTCAGCGGTGGACGGCCCGCGCTGCGGCAGGATGCGGGGCGACACGCGGACGAGCGGAGAGGCAGCGGTCATGAGCGAGACCATGCGGGCCGTCGTACTGGAGGGTCCGGGGCCGGTGGACCGGCTGCGTCTGCGCCGGGTGGCGCTGCCCGAGCCGCCGCCGGGCTGGGTGCGGATCAGGGTGGAGGCGTTCGGGCTCAACCGGTCCGAACTGCACACCCGGCTCGGTCTCGCCGAGGGCGTCACCTTCCCCCGTGTCCCCGGCATCGAGGCCACCGGCACCGTCGACCTCGACCCGGACGGAGTGTTCCCCCCGGGCCAGCAGGTGGCGGCCATGATGGGCGGTATGGGCCGGACCTACGACGGTGGCTACGCCGAGTTCACGGTGGTTCCCCGGGCCCAGGTCGTCCCCTTCAGCTCGGCGCTGCCCTGGGAGACGCTGGGCGCGATCCCCGAGACGCTCCAGACGGCCCACGGGTCCCTGACGACCGGACTCGACCTGGGCGCGGGCCAGTCGCTGCTCGTCCGGGGCGGCACCTCGGCGCTCGGGCTCGCGGCGACCGCCCTCGCCAAGGACCGTGGCGCGACCGTCTTCGCCACCACCCGCGCCCCGGACCGGCTCAGTGCCCTGGCCCAGCACGGGGTCGACCATCCGCTGGTCGACGACGGCGAGGTCGCCCACGCCGTACGGGCGATCCTCCCGGACGGCGTCCACGCCGCGCTGGAGCTGGTCGGGACCCCCACCCTCCCGGACACCCTGGCCGCCACCCGGGTCCACGGCACGGTCTGTTTCACGGGGATGCTCTCCAACCAGTGGACCGTCCGCGACTTCTACCCCATCGCCTATCTGCCCTCCGGGGTCCGGCTGACGGCCTACGCGGGTGAGGCCGCGGATCTGCCCGCCGAGGTGCTCCAGGGCTACCTCGGCCGGATCGCCCGCGGCGAGGTCTCCCTCGGGCCGGTCCATGTCTACGCCCTGGAGGACATCAGGACCGCCCATGACGACATGGAGCGGGGGCGCCGCGCGGGCAAACTCGTCGTCCGCGTCAACCACCCCACGGGCTGACGTTCAGACCACGACGCGTGCGGGGAGGCGTTCCTCGATCGCCTTGTCGCCGTCCCGGGTGACGACGTACGCGGCCTTCCCGGGCCGTTCCGTGACCGCCTCCACCAGTTCCGTCCCCCGGTAGACCAGGCCCACCCCGTCCTCGGTGCAGTGCGTGGTGGGCAGCGTCCCCTCGGCCACCAGCTGGTGCACCAGCGGACGGCGGCCCGGATCGCTGTCGTAGTGCACCCCGTTGCCGTACGGAAGGAGACCGAGCCCGTTGGTCAGGGGGCGCAGCCGGGGGCCGAAGGAGTCGGTGGCGCCGCCCTCGTACCAGCAGAGGGAGCCCGCGCTGATCCCGCCGAGGACCACCCCGGCCCGCCAGGCCCGGCGGAGGACCACGTCGAGCGCGTGGGCGCGCCAGACCGCCAGCAGATTGGCGGCCGAGCCGCCCATGACCCAGACGAGGTCATGGCCGAGGATCGTCTCCTCCAGGTCGTCGTGGTTGGGCATGGGGAACAGCTGGAGCGGGGTGAAGTCGAACCCGGCGACGCGGGCGGCCTCCGCCACGTTGTGGGTGACGTGCTCGGCGTCGCCGACGGCGGTGCCGACGTACAGGACGCGGGGGCGGCGGCCGTGGACGCCGGAGAGGTCCAGTGCGTGGTGGACGAGGGCGGCGAACTCGACCCGGGTGCGCCCGCCGGGGCGGTGGCCTCCGGAGGTGGCGACGATGGTGGGCTCTGGTGCGTTCATGGCTGGCGAGCGTAACCAGCGCGCGACCGGAGGCCCACCGTGGTGGGATGGGCGGCCCGGGGCACGGAGCGGGTGGGCCGCACGCCCCGTGCGCCCCCTGGCCCGCCAGGCGGGTGATCCGGTGTCATGCCCGGCCGGAGCGGTGACTC
>NZ_JBHVHF010000471.1:0-4182 GCF_042800315.1 Streptomyces sp. NPDC057638 | reverse complement strand
CGGTGAGGTTGGACACCGGGGCCGACGCCATGCGGCCGCTGGAAGCGCGGTGGGGGGCCCGGGACGAGGGGCAGGTCTCGTCCCGGGCGGCGCTCCGGCGGCCTTCTGTGCCACGAGCACGGCGGAGCGGCGCGGATGAGCGGTCACGGTCGTGGGGACCGTCCGCTCGCCGCCCGGCCCGCTCGTGGCGGTCCCGATCCGGTACGGAGGGGGCGGGCCCCCTCCCTACCGGCTCATGAGCGGCTCTCAGGCCGTGGGCTCACCGGCCGTACGGGCCGTGGGCCGGGGCCCGTCACGCGTCGGCCTTGCGGCGGCCCGGCAGCAGACGCCGGATCCAGGGCCAGGCCAGCAGGATCACGACCACGGCGTAGACCGTGACCGAGAACGGGGTGTTCACCAGGCCCGTGATGCTGCCGTCGCTGATCTGGAGCGCACGGCGCAGCTGCTGTTCGGCGTTCGGGCCGAGGATCACACCGATGACGGCGGGCAGGACCGGCAGTCCGTACCGCCGCATGCCGAAGCCGAGGACACCGATGAGCAGCAGCACGATCAGGTCCAGTGCCTCGCCGCCGACGGCGTAGGCGCCGACGCCCGCGAAGAAGAGGATCCCGGCGTACAGATACGGACGGGGGATCCGCAGCAGCTTCGCCCAGACCGGCGCGAGCGGCAGGTTCAGCGCGAGCAGCAGCACCAGGCCCACGAAGAGCGAGGCGATCAGACCCCAGACCAGGTCCGGCTCGCGCTCGAAGAGCAGCGGTCCGGGCTGGATGCCGTACTGCTGGAAGGCGGCGAGCATCACCGCGGCGACGGCCGTGGTCGGCAGCCCGAGGGTCAGCATCGAGACCAGGGTGCCCGACGCGGAGGCGGAGGCCGCCGACTCGGGACCGGCGACGCCCTCGATGGCGCCCTTGCCGAACTCGTCCTTGTTCTTGGAGAGCCGCTTCTCGGTGACGTACGAGAGGAAGGTGGGGATCTCCGCGCCGCCCGCGGGGATCGCCCCGAACGGGAAGCCGATGAACGGGCCGCGCAGCCAGGGCTTCCAGGTGCGCTTGACGTCCTTCTTGTCCAGCCAGGGACGGCCGACGGGGATCGGCTCCACGGCGCCGCGCCGCAGATGGGCGGCGACCCACAGGGCCTCACCGATGGCGAAGAGTCCGACCGCGACGATGACGACCTCGATACCGTCGGCGAGCTGGAGCGAGCCGAAGGTGAGCCGCTGCTGGCCGGTCATCGAGTCCAGTCCGACCAGTCCGATGGTGAGACCGATCAGCAGCGAGGCCAGGCCCCGGATCCGGGAGGAACCCAGGACGGAGGTGACCGCGATGAAGGCCAGCACCATGATGGCGAAGTAGTCGGGCGCTCCGATGTCCACCGCCAGCTCGGCGACGGTCGGGGCGAGCGCGACCAGCAGCAGGGTGCCGATCAGACCACCGGTGAAGTGGCCTATCGCGGCGGCGGCGAGCGCCTGGGAGCCGCGTCCGGATTTCGCCATCGGATTGCCCTCGATGGCCGCGACCACCGCCGCGCTCTCACCGGGGGTGTTCAGCAGGATCGAGGTGGTGGAGCCGCCGAACATCGCGCCGTAGTAGATACCGGCGAACATGATGAAGGCGCCGGTGGGCTCCAGGCCGTAGGTGACGGGCAGCAGCAGGGCCACCGCCATCGCGGGCCCGATGCCCGGCAGGACGCCGATCGCGGTGCCGAGCAGCACGCCGATCACGGCCCAGAGCAGGTTGATCGGGGTCAGCGCGGTGCCGAAACCGTCGATCAGGGAGTTAAAGGAGTCCATCGGCTACAGCACCCCCATCAGCGGGCCACCGGGGAGGGGGACGCCGAGCAGATTGTCGAAGACGAAATACGTGAAGAGGGAGAGCCCGGCCGCGATCAGCGGATCGCGGTGGTAGGCCCGGCTGCCGAGCGCGAACGCGGAGCCCCAGAAGAGCAGCGCCCCGGAGACCGGGAAGCCGACCGGGCCGATCAGGACCGCGAAGCCGAGGAAGACCCCGGCGAGCAGCAGCACGGTGCGCCAGTCGCTGGGCTCGCTCAGATCGACGTCCTCGCCGCCCTCGGCCTCGCCCCGGCCGCCGCGCAGCACGTCGACAGCGAGCGCCACGGCGACCAGCAGCAGTCCGATACCGACGACGATCGGCACGGTCTTGGGGCCGACGGGCCCGCGCTGGGCTATGTCCACGTCCATGGTGAGCGCGTCCGTCAGGACGAGCACGCCGATGGCGAAGAGGAGGACCGAGACCCCGAGCTCGGAGTGGTCGCGCAGCCAGGAGGAACGGGCGGGCGCCTGGGGTGCGGTGGATTCGGGAGTGGTCACAGTCCGAGCTCCTTCAGGACCTGGTCGACGCGCTTGTTCTGCTCGTCCAGGAAGTCGCCGAACTTGTCACCGGTGAGGAACGCGTCGCTCCACCCGTTCTTCTTCAGCGATTCCTTCCACTGCTTCGAGGCGTGGAGCTTCTCGATGAGGGCGACGAGCTTGTCGCGCTCGGCGTCGGAGATGCCGGGCGGGGCGACGATGCCGCGCCAGTTGGTGAACTCGGTGTCGATCCCGGCCTCACGCAGGGTGGGGGCGTCGAGCCCGGGTACCCGCTGCGGTCCGGTGACGGCGAGCAGCCGCAGCTCACCGGCCTCGATCTGGTCGAGGTACTCGCCGACTCCGGAGACACCGAAGGCGACCTTGTTGCCGAGGATCGAGGCGAGCAGCTCGCCTCCGCCGTCGAAGGGGACGTAGTTGACGGTCTTCGGCGCGATTCCGGCCGCCTGCGCCATCAGCATCGGCGCGAGGTGGTCGGGGCCGCCCGGCGACGAGCCACCGCCGACGGCGAGCTTGCCGGGGTTCTTCTTCCAGGCCGCCACGAGGTCCTGGATGGTCTTGTACGGGGAGTCCTTGGACACCACGACGATGTCCTGCTCCTCGGTGAGCCGGGCGATCGGGGTGGTGTCGGCGAGCGTCTTGGGCGCCTTGTTGGTGTGGACGGCGCCGACGACGCCGAGCCCCATGGACATCGCGAGCCGGCCGTTGCCGCGCTCGCCCACCAGGTGGGCCAGGCCCACGGTGCCACCGGCACCGGGGAGGTTGAAGACCTCGATGCCGTCGGTGAGCCCGGCGTCCTCCGCGTTCTTCGCGGCGGTGCGGGCCGTGATGTCGTATCCGCCTCCTGGCGTGTTGGGGACCATGAATCGCAGTCCGGGGATCTTCGTTCCGGTCTCGGCGCCCGTGCCCTCGGTGAGCAGCGGCGGCCCTACGAGTACCAGCAACGCGGCCCCGAGCAGGGCGAGGGGAGTGCGCAATCGCACGTGAGCCGCCTCTCGGTCGGTTGATGTGAAGTGGCCCACATGTTGCCGTCGCGTTAAGAAAGTGTCTCTCTTCCGGAATCAACGGACGTTGTGGTCATTGTGGTCACCGCCTAGCGTGTGCGCGTATGAACGTGCTGGTGGTGGACGACGACTTCATGGTCGCCAAGCTGCACAGCCGCTATGTGTCGGCCACCCCGGGCTTTCGGGTGGCCGGAGTGGCACACAGCGGTGCGGAGGCGCTCCGGGCGGCCGAGCGGGTACGGCCGGATTTGGTCTTGCTGGATATCTATCTGCCCGATATGGACGGGCTGACCGTGCTGCGGGAGCTGCGGGCCGCGGAGGAACGGGACGCGACCCGGGGATCCGTGGACGCGCTGTTCATCACGGCCGCGCGCGACGCGGACCTGGTGCGGGCCGCGCTGCGCGCGGGCGCCCTGCACTATCTGATCAAGCCCTTCAACCAGGCGGCGCTCCAGGAGCAGCTCCGCCATGTGGCGGCCCTGCGGTACCGCTTCGACCGGCTCGGGGAGGCCCGCCAGGAGGATGTGGACCTGATCTTCGGCACCCGGCCGCCGGGCTCGCGTGAGCTGCCGAAGGGGCTCGCCGCGCACACGGCGGAACTGGTGGTGCGGGTGCTGCGGGAGCACGGGGGCGATCTGTCGGCCTCGGAGTGCGCGGAGGCGGGCTCGCTCTCGCGGGTCAGCGCGCGGCGCTATCTGGAGTACTTCGTGGAGACGGGCCGGGTGGAGGTGACCCTGCGGTACGGGGGCACCGGGCGTCCGGAGCGGCGGTACCGGCTGGTGGGGGCGCGGTAGGGCGGGCCTCGGCGGGGTTCGGCCGGGCCTGTCCGAGCCGGGCCGTACACCCGGCTCGGAC
>NZ_JBHVHF010000470.1:0-4191 GCF_042800315.1 Streptomyces sp. NPDC057638 | reverse complement strand
GTCCTGCGGCCCGGCACCCGGCGGCGGACGGGCCGGTTGTCCAACCCCACGACGTGAGGTAGAATAATAAATGTCGAGCAAGGGAGGGCAAACCCGGGCTCGAACCGCCACGCCCACCCAGGAGAGCCCCATGTCCACCCCCGCAGTCCCGATACCGCCGGACCGGCCGGTCGTCCTCAACCTCGGTATGGGAGTCGACAGTTCCGCGATCGCCACCCGCTGGCTCCTCGAACCGCATACCCGCGGATTCGACCTCGGCCAGCTCACCGTCCTCATCGCCAGCGTCGGCGAGGAGTACCGGGCGACCAAGGACGCCATGGAGCAAGCGCTCTTCCCGCTCCTGGCCGAGCACCGCGTCCGCACCGTCCAGGTCGCCCGCGCCGGCCAGGCGAGCAGGGACGGCTACGTCACCCTCTCCGACACCCGCACCCCCACCCGGCTCGTCACCGACGTCCCCGTCACCCTCGGCGAACGGATGCTCAACGTGGGAACGGTGCCGCAGGTCAGCTCCACCAACCGCTCGTGCAGCGACTGGATCAAACACCACGCCCTCGACTCCTGGCTCGCCGACAACGTCGCCCACGCCCCCTTCACCCACTGCATCGGCTACAACGCCGACGAGACCAGACGCGCCGAACGCGACCTCGCCCACACCAAGGGGAACCGCATCCCCGACTTCCCCCTGCTGCGGTGGAACTGGACACGGCGCACGGCGGCGGACTACCTGCGCACCGCGCTGGGCCGCGAGATCTCGCGCAGCGCGTGCTTCTTCTGCCCCTTCCAGGGGTCCGTCGGCGGCCGGGCCACCCTGCTCGCCCGGTGGCGCGCCGAGCCCGAAGCCGCACTCCGGGCGCTGCTCATCGAGCACAACGCCCTCGTGATGAACGGCAACGCCGCCCTTTTCGGCAGCCGGGCCGCCCGCGACGTCGTGGAGGAAGCGGGTCTCCACGACATCCTCGACCGCCACCACGACCAGGTCAGGCAATCACCCTGGAGCGTCTACGAAGTCCGCCGCGTCTTCCGCGCCCGGGACGGCGACCCCACCCGCAAGGGCCAGGCGTACCGCAGCGTCGCCCCCCTGGCCACGGGCCCCAGACGGGACATGATCGCCCACCTCGACCACCTCTCCGCGCGGTACGGGTGCACGCCCGCCACCGACCGGCACGGCATCACCCGGGCCCACCTGCTGAGCCGGCACCCCTCCCTCTACCCCACCGCCGAGCACTTCCTCGCCGCCGGCCCCGCGCTGACCCAGGCCAAGGCCCGCGACTGCTTCGACGACCTCTTCGCCGCCGTCACCGGCGGCGCTCCCGTCATCGCCGCCCTCCACGCGGCGTGACGGCCGCCGAACATCCCTCGCCCACCCCGGAGAGCGCCATGCCCATCCCCGCCCACGACTCCCCCGCCTACTGGCTCCACCTCGCCGAGACCGCCGACCGGCACACGGCCGCCGCCCGCCGGAGACTGGTGACCCCGGAAGTCCTCGGCCCCCTGCTCGACCTCCACCGACACCATCCGCACGCGGTGCTCGACCTCGCGGCGGTCCTGCTCGCCTTGACTCTGCGTGCGTGTCCCAGCCGGTTCCGCACCCCCGCCGGACTCCCCGACATGGACCGCCTCTTCCCGTACCGCGCCGACGCCCTGGCCGTACTCAGGGCCGCCTCGGGGGCCAACCGGCTCTTCGGCCGCCCCCCGGCGGCGGCCGCGGACATCGAGGAGGCCGAGCGCCAGGCCGTCGTCCTCCACCGGGTGCGGGACTCCGTGACCGCGGCGTGGCGGGCCGGCGCCGGTGCCGTGCCGCCGCAGCAACCTCTTCCCGCCCTCCGGGCGGCACTCGCCGGGTACGAGGACGACCCCGGGGCCACCTCCGCGGTGCTGGCCATCGCGACCGCGGCCGCCGTGCACGTCACCCGGCCCGCCCCCGGTGCGGGACCCGGGGGCGTGGGTTGACCGACCACCCCCAAAGAAGGTAGAATAATAATTGTCGGATCAGGGAGGGCAAACCCTGGTCCCGACCCCACGACCCCACCCCGCGAGGACGAACCAGTGAACCTCCCACCCCCGCCCGGCGGCGGCCTTCACGCCGCGCCGACCCGCCAGGGCACCGCTTCATGACCAGCCCCCAGCAGGCCAAGACCACCGACCGGGGCCGGTACTACGAAGACCCCCAGGGCGGCCCCGACCTGATCTCGGTGACCAACGTGCTCGACTACTCGGTCGCCAAGCCGATCCTCATCCCCTGGGCGTCCAAGGTGGTCGCCACCTACGTCATGCGCCACCTGCCCCGGGTGGTCGCCCACTCCCGCACCGACCCCGACGCCATCCTCAAAGAGCTCAAACGGCAGCCCGAGTACGCGCGCGAAGCCGCCGCGGACCGGGGAACCCGCGTCCACGACCGTGCCGAAGCCCACCTGCTCCGCACCCCCGTACCCGACGAGGAGGACCCCGAAGTCCTCCCCTACTTCAACCAGTTCCTCAAGTTCCTCGACATGTGGTCCATCGACCCCGACCGAGACCTGGAAGCCGCCGAGGCGACGGTGGCCAACCGGCAGCTCGGCTACGCCGGAACCATGGATCTGCTCCTGCACCTGCCCACGGGACCCAGCCGCCGCCGACGGCGCCAGCTCTGGCTCATCGACATCAAGACCAGCGAGACGCAGGCGTCCACCAACGTCTGGCCCGAGTACGACATGCAGCTCGCGGCCTACCGGTACGCACCGGTCATCTGGACCCCCGACGGAAGCGACATCCCGATGCCCAAGGTCGCCGGGGCCGCGATCCTCAACCTCCGCCGCCGCCGGGTCAACCTCATCCCGATGCACGCCTCCCGCACCTCGTTCGCCGCCTTCCGCTCGGCCCTCACCGTGGCCAAGCACCTCCAGCGAACCGAACAGACCAAGTTCGCCCCGCTCACCCCACCCACCGACCCCGACCCCACGACCTTGAGAAGGGCCGCCTGATGACCGGACGACTCCTCAACCTCCAGCGACAGGCCGCCGAACTCGGACGGCTCCGCACCGGCTTGACCCAGCCCGGCAGCAACGGCCGCAACCGCCCCGTACGGTCCGCGAACTGGATCGTCTCCAGCCACGACCGCACCCGCGTCGAAGCCGCCGCCACGCTGTGGGGAGGCACCGTCGAGCGCTGGGCGCCCCAGGGCAACGGCGAGGCACAGTGGCGGGTCATCACCGAGTCCAGCAGCATCGAAGCTCTCCTCCCGCCCGGTGATCCCCTCAGCCAGTACAACGAGATGTGGACCGGCGGCGGATGCGCCCGCAGGTGTGACGGCATCACCGAGAAACTGAAGAAGAGGCCCTGCGTCTGCCTCGACGAGCACGGAGAGAACTGGTACCTCCTCGGACCCCAGCAGGTCTGCCGGGCCACCAGCAGGATCAAGGTGATCCTGCCCGACCTCCCCGGCATCGGCCTGTGGCGGGCGGACACGCACAGCTTCTACGCCGCGAACGAGTGGCCGGGGGTCATCGACATGGTCGCCGCCGGCACCGGCGGCCAGGGCGTCATCCCCGTCTCCATGCGCATCGAGCAGCGCCAGCGCCTCGCCGAGGGCAAGACCAAGAAGTTTCCCGTCGTCGTCGTGGACATCCGGGCCACCGTTCGCCAGGCCCTCACCGGGACCATCCCCGGCTCCGTGCTCAGCCCCGTCCCACCGGCCGCACTCGCACTGGAGCGCGCGCCCCGGGACTACGCCGCAGAGGCCCGCAGCGCGAAGACCGCCGACGAGGCGGTCGGCATCTACCGACAGGCCGAGGCCGCCGGAGACATGACCGATCAGCTCAAGGCCCAGCTCATCGCCATCGGCCAGCGCAAGCGCGCCGCCGAGGCCGCCGCCGCTGCCGGGACGCCGGTGGACCCCGGCGCGACGGACCCGTCCACCGAGTCCTCGGACGAGGCCCCGGTGGACGCCGAGATCGTCGATGACGACGACCCCGAGATGCTCTGGTTCCACATCGTCACCGAAGCGGGCGAACGCGGCTGGGACATCGACCAGTTGTCCGGCCAGTTCACCGCCCGCAACCCGGGGGTCACCCCCGACACGGCCGGAGCCGCTCAGCTCCGCACCTTCCTCACCGACCTCCGCGAGACCGCGGCCTGACCGGTGGTGTTGGGGAACCCCCACCCGCCCACCCCCCCCCCCCGCAGAGTTGGCCCGGGCGCACAACGAGTTGGGGT
>NZ_JBHVHF010000469.1:0-4224 GCF_042800315.1 Streptomyces sp. NPDC057638 | reverse complement strand
TCCACCGCCTCCGCCAACCGCAACCCCTGCTCCACCGCATACTCATCCAACTCCGACAACAACCCATCCACCCCCTCACGATCCACCGTCCACCCTTCCGTAAACCCCCGCTCCCCCGCCGCGTCCGGCACATACTTCACACACACAACAATCCTCAAGCTCATAACAGCTCTCCTTGACGGATAAGAGTGGACGATCTACGGCGAGGCTATGGCACTGCGTACCCTGTGTAAAGGTACGCAGTGCCAAAAACGGTGTATCGGTGTTACGTTCCCGGCATGACTGAGGCACGCGGACGACGCAAGACCGGCACGGGGTCCACGGCGGGCGCGGTGGCCGCCACCAGGGTGCCCATGCGGCAGGTGCTCGCGGAAGCGGCCTTCCAGCTCTTCGTGGAGCGGGGGTACGAGGAGACGACCGTGGACGCCATCGTGGCCCGCGCGGGCGTCGGCCGCCGCTCCTTCTTCCGCTACTTTCCTTCCAAGGAGGACGTGGTCTTCCCCGACCATGAGGGCTGTCTCGCCGAGATGACCGCGTTCCTGGCGGAGAACGGTGGTGGCGACCCGGTGGCGACGGTCTGTGACGCGGCCCGGATCGTGCTGCGGATGTACGCGGCCAACCCCGAGTTCTCGGTGCGGCGTTACCGCATGACGCGTGAGGTTCCGGGGCTGCGCACCTACGAGCTGTCCGTGGTGCGGCGGTACGAACGCACCCTGGCCGGCTATCTGCGCGAGCGCTACACGGGTGAGGCGGACGGCGATCTGCGGGCCGAGGTGATCGCCGCCGCCGTGGTGGCGGCGCACAACAACGGGCTCCGCGCCTGGCTGCGCTCGGGTGGCGAGTCGGACGCCGGGGCGGCGGTGGACCACGCCCTCGGCCTGGTCCGGGAGGTCTGGTCCCGCCGGGAGCGGCACCCCGCCGCCGTGGCGCCCCAGGCCGCCTGGGCCGACTCGCTGACCGGCGACGACGGCCGGGAAGTCATCGTCATGGTGGCCCCCAAGGACGCCCCGCTGTGGCGGGTGGTGCAGCGCATCGAGGCCGCCATCGGCGAGTAGGTGCCGTCCCGGTCCCTGGGTGAAGGTCCATACCTCGCCACTTGCGGCACTCAGTACCTAGTCCATACGGCACTCAGTGCCATATGGTGCGAGGGCGTCGCGCTCGGTGTGGCGTGTGGGAACCGGAGCCGCGCGGGCCGGAGACGGTGCGCGCCGAGTGCAGGGGGTCGAGAGGTGTTCCAGTCCGGAACCGGCACCGCGTCACAGGTGCGTGAGGAGGCCGGAGTGACGTACGAGGGCGCGGGTGCGACCGCTCTGCTCTACCAGCGCTGCCGCTGGTGCGCCACGGTCTGCTTCCGGAGGCTGCTCTGCCCGGTCTGTTCCTCCAGTGAACTGGAGAGCGCCCCGAGCGAGGGTGACGGAGTGGTGCTGCGGTCGGCGGTCGTCCACCGGCAGGGGCGCGGGCCCCGCAATGAGTCCCTGGTGCGGTTTCCCGAGGGCTTCGTCTTCCGCTGCCAGGTCATCGGGGTCGCACCACAGCTGGTGTGGGTGGGCGCCCGGGTCCGCCTCGCCCCCGGCGGTGACCCGTACGCGGGTGAGGTCGTCCTGGAGCTCTGCGACGACCGGGGCCTGGCCGACTGGCGCTGAACCGTTCGTCGCATCATCGGCCCGGCCGGACCCGTCGCCGCCCCCGTACCCCGTGGGGGTGGTGAGGTCCGGCCGGGGCTGACGGCGCGGGGGCGCCGGGAGGCCGCCGGGAGAACGGGCCCGGCGGGATCAAGTGAATCGCCGGTCACGGGGGAGGGGCCAGGAGGAGGCCCACCGCCCGGGGGAGGGGCGGTTCGATGCGCGGGCATCGGACGCCGCTTCTGAGGGAGGCAGTCATGGCCGTCGACCAGCACGAGGGCGGCCCGGGCCCGCTCGCCGGGGCCACCGCCGGGAGCACCACCGTCCACCGCAGGGCGTGGGCCGTGCTCGCCCTGCTGGTCTCGCTGATGTTCGTCAACTGCGCCGACAAGGTCGTGGTGGGGCTGGCGGGCGTCGGGATGAAGGAGGAACTGGGACTGGACGACGCCGACTTCGGAGTCATCCAGAGCGGCTTCTTCTGGCTCTTCGCGCTCGGCTCGCTGCTCGGGGGCTGGCTGGGCGGCAGGGTGAGCGCGCGCTGGCTGCTCGGCGGGATCGCCGCGGTCTGGGCGCTGACGCTGGCGCCGATGGCGGCCCAGGCCAGCGTCACCACCATCATCGTCTGCCGGGTGGTGCTGGGTTTCGCCGAGGGGCCGACGACGGCGCTCGCGATGCAGGTGGCGCACTCCTGGTTCCCGCCGCACCGGCGCGCCGTGCCCTCCTCGGTCCTGGTGGCGGGCGCGTCCGCCGGTCCGCTGATCGCCGCCCCCGTACTGACCTGGGTCATCGCCCAGTACAGCTGGCACGCGGCGTTCGGGGTGCTGGCGGCGTTCGGGGCCGTGGTGGCGGTGGTCTGGCTGCTGGGCGGGGACAGTGGCCCCGAGGCGGCGGCGGAGGCCCCCGGTGCCAGGGTCGTGCTGCCCGAACGGGTGCCACTCGGGCGGCTCTTCGGCACCGGCACCCTGATCGGGACACAGGTGCTGTTCTTCGCCGCGTACTCCTGTACCGCGATCAAGATCAGCTGGCTGCCGCTCTATCTGGAGGAGGGGCTCGGCTATGACGCCATCACGGCCGGGAACCTGGTCGCGCTGCCCTTCCTCGGCGGCTCGGTCGCGGTGATCGCGGTCGGGATCTACTCCCGCCGGCTCACCCGGCGCGGGGTAGGGAGCCGGATCGCCCGGGGGGTGCTGCCCGCCTCGATGGTGCTGTGCGCCGGGGTCTGTACGACCGCCTTCGCGACGCTCGACCGGGGGCCGCTCCAGCTGACGCTGCTGGTGCTGAGCGCCTGTCTCAACTCGGCGGGCTACGGCGCGGCCTTCGCCGGGCTCGCGGACGTCGTCCCCGCCCTCCAGCGTGGCACGGTCTTCGGGATCGTCACCGGCGTCTACAGCCTCGGCGGGGTCGTCGCGCCGATGGTGATGGGCAACCTGGTCGCCGCGGGCGAGACCGCGGCCGCCGGATACGGTGACGCCTTCCTCATTCTCGGGATCACCATGATGGTGGGCGCCGTGCTGGCGCTGCTGCTGGTCGACCCCGGGCGGGACGCCGAACGTCTCGCGGCCCGCCATGACGCCGAATCCCTCAGGGCCGACCGCTGACCGACTCTTCGTGTATCTCTGGCCAGACATTCCCCGTTTCCGTTCGATGACCGGAAACCCGGTGCGGCGCGGTAGAACGCAGCACAACGCGGAACTGCAATTGCAGCGGCGTGAAGATGGCGTATTGCCTGCCGCCGATCTCGTTCCGGCGCGCTGGAATATCGACGGTTTCCGTTGCCGTACGGGATCGGAGAGGCCGTTCACGTCATCGGGGAACCAGAGGAACGGCACATATGGCAGGTCGTCGGAATCATCCGGCAAACCCCTCTCCGTGAACCTCAGGGTGGTACGGGGAGGTGGTGGTGTGAGGGGCACGCGTCGGCGTGTTCCGGAAAATCCCCGGCGCCGTGGCGAGCGCCGGGGATGCCCGGGAAAGCGCTCCCGTCTTCAACCATCACCCCTGATGTACGCGCACGCCACGGACCCACCCGGGGGAGATGTCCCGCTTCCCCGGGAGTCCGCCGGATTCGTGGCTTGCCGCATCTCGTCCGGTTCCCCCTGGTCATTGTCCGGAAAGAAAGGTGGGGCATCCTTTCGGCCAGCCTGGTGTCTTTCTCGCCCATGGCCGATCTTGAGCCACATCCGCCACCCCGGTAACAGCCCATGGGTGAAGGCGCATTGACTTGCCTCACCGCGTTGTGCAATCTGTTGAGCGGATCGGGCTCGGCCGGATTTCCGGAAAGGGAGAGCGGGATGTGTGCGTTCCCGGTCTCGCTGAATACCGGTGGTGTTCGGCTGAACCTTCCTGGGATGGGAGAGAGCGAGATGAAGAACTCGTGGCCGTCCGCGCACCCGCGGCGGACGCCCGCGCCGTATGCCCGTACTCCCGGGCACCCCCGTACTCCGGCGCGTGGAGTACGGAGCCCGGGGCGCCCCCGCGGGGTGCCCCGACCGAGCGCCGAGGACCTCGGCGGGTGACACGGCGGCAGCGGACGACGGCTGGTACCGGCCTGTCTCCGTGGCGTGGCACCCGTCCTCCCAGAGGCGCGGCCGTCACCTCAGGG
>NZ_JBHVHF010000468.1:0-4232 GCF_042800315.1 Streptomyces sp. NPDC057638 | reverse complement strand
GGCCGGGGGCGTCCGCAGCCGGTCGCTTTCCGACAGTCACCGGCCGCACCCCAGCAATGACTCAATCGATCTCCCCCCCGACGCGGAGGCGTTCTAGGCTCTTCGGTACCGCCCGGTCGCGCGGTGCGGGGACGGGCACCGCACGCGCGCCGGAGCACCAGCGGTACTTGAGCGCCGTTCCCGGAGGGGAGCGTCGCAGGGCAAGGAGGGCCGCATGACCGTACGGCGAGTAATGGGCATCGAGACGGAGTACGGGATCTCCGTCCCCGGCCACCCGAACGCCAATGCCATGCTCACCTCGTCCCAGATCGTCAACGCCTACGCGGCCGCGATGCACCGGGCGCGCCGCGCCCGCTGGGACTTCGAGGAGGAGAATCCACTGCGGGACGCCCGTGGCTTCGACCTCGCCCGGGAGGCCGCCGACTCCAGCCAGCTCACGGACGAGGACATCGGCCTGGCCAATGTGATCCTGACCAATGGGGCCCGGCTCTACGTGGACCACGCCCACCCCGAGTACAGCTCTCCGGAGGTCACCAATCCGCGGGACGCGGTCCTGTGGGACAAGGCGGGCGAGCGGATCATGGCCGAGGCCGCCGAGCGGGCGGCCCAGCTCCCCGGCGCCCAGCCGATCCACCTCTACAAGAACAACACCGACAACAAGGGCGCCTCCTACGGGACGCACGAGAACTACCTGATGAAGCGGGAGACCCCGTTCTCGGACATCGTGCGCCATCTGACCCCGTTCTTCGTCTCCCGCCAGGTCGTCACCGGTGCCGGCCGGGTCGGTATCGGCCAGGACGGCCATACCAACGGCTTCCAGATCAGCCAGCGGGCGGACTACTTCGAGGTCGAGGTCGGCCTGGAGACCACCCTGAAGCGCCCGATCATCAACACCCGCGACGAGCCCCACTCCGACGCCGAGAAGTACCGGCGGCTCCATGTGATCATCGGCGACGCCAACCTCTCCGAGATCTCGACCTATCTCAAGCTGGGCACCACGGCCCTGGTGCTCTCCATGATCGAGGACGGCTTCATCGCCGTGGACCTCGCCGTCGACCAGCCCGTCCGCACCCTCCACCATGTCTCCCACGACCCCACGCTCCGCCAGCTGGTCACGCTCCGCAGCGGCCGCACACTCACCGCGGTCCAGCTCCAGATGGAGTACTACGAGCTGGCCAGGAAGTATGTCGAGGAGCGCTACGGCGCCGACGCGGACGAGCAGACCAAGGATGTCCTCGGCCGCTGGGAGGACACCCTCAACCGGCTGGAGAACGACCCCATGAGTCTGGCCGGGGAGCTGGACTGGGTCGCCAAGAAGGAGCTGATGGAGGGCTACCGCCGCCGGGACGGCCTGGACTGGGACGCCGCCCGGCTCCATCTGGTGGACCTCCAGTACGCGGACGTACGCCCGGACAAGGGCCTGTACAACCGGCTCGCGGCCCGGGGCCGGATGCGGCGGCTGCTGGACGAGGACGAGGTGGTCCGGGCCGGGACCAAGCCGCCCGAGGACACCCGGGCCTACTTCCGGGGGCGCTGTCTGGAGCAGTACGCGGACGATGTGGCCGCGGCCTCGTGGGACTCGGTGATCTTCGATCTGCCGGGCCGTGACTCCCTCCAGCGGGTGCCGACCCTGGAGCCCCTGCGCGGTACACGCAACCATGTGAAGGAGCTGCTCGACCGCTGCCGGACGGCGGAGGATCTGGTCAGGGTGCTCTCGGGCGGCTGACCAGCGGCCGGGCCGCGGCTAAAAGCACGTGGTCCGGGAATCATGTCGGGGAATCATCGTCGTCCCCGATCGTTGAGCAAAGTGCGGGGCCGATGTCAGACCCTGCTTGTAGGGTCTGATCTTGACCGAACGAACTCACGTCAGGGCGAACCGAGCGGGGTGAGGGACATGGCGACCAAGGACACCGGCGGCGGACAGCAGAAGGCCACGCGTTCCACGGAGGAGGTCGAGGAGCAGGCGCAGGACGCCCAGGTATCCGAGGACCTCAAGGAACGACAGGAGAAGCTGTCGGACGACGTGGACTCCGTACTGGATGAGATCGACGACGTGCTGGAGGAGAACGCCGAGGACTTCGTGCGCTCCTTCGTGCAAAAGGGCGGAGAGTGACGGAGGGCGCGGGCCCCATAGCGGAGTGAGAGCGCGAGGGAAGCGGGCGTCCCGTGCGCCCGCTTCCCGGCTTCACTCGCGGGCCGTGCGGTCGCCGGACCCCGGGTGCCGCCCGCCGGTCGGCGCCGCTGTGGCATCCGCGCCACCCGGACCGGCGGTCCGGACCGGTGGGCGTGGGGACCGCCCCGGGCGATGGGCCCGGACACCGGCCGATGAGCGGTCTCCGACCGAGCATGTGGATCATCGCCGCATCAGGGGTAGGGTCTGTTCATCGATGACAAGGGCCATCGGCGCGGGGGCGTCGGACGGCGCGGGAACGATCCGCGTGCCGACCGGGACACCGTCCCGTCACTCCGGTGGCCACCGTCGTCTTACTGCCGTCAACGCGGAAGGAATCTCGTGGAAGCCAACTCTCGTGGCACCGGGCGTCTACCTGCGGCCTTCCTGACGCCCGGCTCCTCCTCCTTCATGGACTTCCTCGCGGACCACTCCCCGGAGCTGCTCCCGGGCAACCGTCCGCTGCCCACCGTGCAGGGCGCCTTCGAAGCCCCGCATGGCACCACCATCGTCGCGGCGACCTTCGACGGGGGTGTGGTGCTCGCCGGTGACCGGCGCGCCACGATGGGCAACATGATCGCCAATCGCGACATGGAGAAGGTCTTCCCGGCCGATGAGCACTCGGCCGTCGGCATCGCGGGCACCGCTGGGCTCGCGGTGGAGATGGTCAAACTGCTCCAGCTGGAGCTGGAGCACTTCGAGAAGGTCGAGGGCACCCTGCTCTCGCTGGAGGGCAAGGCCAACCGGCTCTCGACCATGATCCGTGGCAATCTGGGCATGGCGATGCAGGGGCTGGCCGTGGTGCCGCTCTTCGCGGGGTATGACGTGGGCCGCCAGAAGGGCCGCATCTTCTCGTACGACGTGACGGGAGGCCGCTCCGAGGAGCAGGGCTTCGCCGCCACCGGCTCCGGTTCGATCTTCGCCAAGGGCTCGCTCAAGAAGCTCTACCGCGATGGTCTGACCGAGGAGCAGGCCATCACCCTCGTGGTCCAGGCGCTCTACGACGCCGCGGACGACGACTCGGCGACCGGCGGACCCGATCTCGCCCGCCGGATCTTCCCGCTGATCACCGTGATCACCGAGGACGGGGTGCGCCGTCTCACCGAGGAGGAGTCCTCCGCGGTCGCCCGCTCGATCGTCGACCGCCGTCTCCAGGAGCCCGACGGCCCGCGCGCCGCCCTGCTGTGACCTTCCCCCGGCTACCGCTCGGCGGGGCCCCATCGCCACTGACAGAAAGGGACGGATAGCCGGTGACGACCCCGTTCTATGTCTCGCCCGCGCAGGCCATGCAGGACCGCGCGGAGTACGCCCGCAAGGGCATCGCCCGCGGTCGCAGCCTGGTCGTGATGCAGTACGCCGACGGCATCGTCTTCGTCGGCGAGAACCCCTCGCGCGCGCTGCACAAGTTCAGCGAGATCTATGACCGGATCGGCTTCGCCGCCGCCGGCAAGTACAACGAGTACGAGAACCTGCGCATCGGCGGTGTCCGCTACGCCGATCTGCGCGGCTACACCTATGACCGGGACGATGTGACCGCCCGGGGCCTGGCCAATGTCTACGCCCAGACCCTGGGGACCATCTTCTCCAGCGCCGCCGAGAAGCCCTATGAGGTGGAACTGGTGGTCGCCGAGGTCGGGGTGACGCCGGACGGCGACCAGATCTACCGGCTGCCGCACGACGGCTCGATCGTGGACGAGCACGGCTCGGTCGCGGTCGGCGGGAACGCGGAGCAGATCAGCACCTTCCTCGACCAGCGCCACCAGGACGGGATGTCACTGGCGGAGGCCCTGAAGCTGGCGGTCCAGGCGCTCTCCAGCCAGACCAACGGCACCGAGCGGGAGATCCCGGCCGAGCGGCTGGAGGTCGCGGTGCTGGACCGGACCCGTCCGCAGCAGCGGAAGTTCAAGCGGATCGTGGGGCGCCAGCTCGCGCTGCTGCTGGAGGGCGAGAGCGCGGCCGCCGCCGAGGCCGCCGGCGCCGAGGAGGCCGAGACCTCCGGTACCGCCGACGGCACCGACACCAGCACGGACAGCACCGACTGATACCTCACCGTCATCACCGC
>NZ_JBHVHF010000467.1:0-4279 GCF_042800315.1 Streptomyces sp. NPDC057638 | reverse complement strand
CACGAGGTCCGTGCGGCGGCGCCGTCGGGGCGAGAGCCAGGCAGGGGTGGTGGGGACCGGGTTGCCGTACGGCACTGGTCCGTTCGGGGCAGGTGCGCCACCGGTTGGTGCCCAGTGCGCGGAGCCTGCCCGCGCCGGGCCGGTAGGGAACCTGTCCCCGTCGAGGCGGTCGGGGAGTCGGCCCCTGTCAAAGGGGTACGGAGTCGGCCTGTGCCGAGGTGGCACGGAGAGCCCCCGCCCCGCCGGTACCCAGCGGGATCAGGGCTGGTTCGTCAGATAGCCGCCCAGGGAGGTGAAGTACGCGTGCGCGGGCAGTTCGCGGCCGTCCTCGGTGCGCACCCGGGTGATCGCGAGCCCGTGGTTGCGCCCGGTCCGGGCGTCGGCCCCGGCGACGATCACCACGCCCTCGCCCTCGCGGTAGAAGACCCGGCCGGGGGTCCCGCCGTAGCGGCCGGCCGAGACGAAGGAGGCCAGGACCTCAAGACGGCGGCCCTTGTGGTAGGTGAAGGCGCTCGGGTAGGGCTCGGACTGGGCGCGGACCAGGCGCTCCAGGGTCTCGGCGGGCCAGCTCCAGTCGATCCGGCTGTCCTCGATGGAGCGCTTGTGGAAGAAGCTGGCCTGGGAGCGGTCCTGGGCGATGAGGGCCGTGTCGCCGGAGGCGATGAGGTCGAGCGCGCCCACGGTGACCGGGGCGATCAGGTCGACCGTCTTGTGGAAGAGGTCGGTGGCCGTGTCGGTGGGGCCGACCGCGACCCGCTCCTGGCGCACGATGTCCCCGGCGTCCAGCTCGTCGTTCATCATGTGCGCGGTCACGCCGACCTCGGGCTCCCCGTTGATCAGGGCCCAGATCAGCGGGGAGAACCCGGCGTACTTCGGCAGCAGTGAGTCATGGACGTTCAGGGTGCCGTGGCGCGGGAGCTGGAAGATACGGGGCGGGATCCAGGTGCGCCAGTTGTTGGCGACGATGATGTCCGGGTCGGCCTGGCGCAGGCGCTCGAACAACTCGTCGTCGTCCGGGCGGTTCCGTATCAGCACCGGCACGTCGTGCGCCTCGGCGAGATCGGCGACCGAGTCGCTCCAGATCTTCTCGTAGGCGTGCTCGCTCTTGGGGTGGGTCACCACCAGAGCCACCTCGTGCTCGGAGTCCAGCAGGGCCCGCAATGTGCGGTGCCCCCAGGTCTGATAACCGAACATCACCACCCGCATGGGGTTCCTCCTCGGAAATGATCAAGAAAAGCAAGGAAACGGGGACGGCCCCAGCTATCGGGCCGAGCCGCGCAAGTAAAGCAAGGCTTACCTAAAGGGTGCAACGCTCCCTGTAGGGGCCATGCTTTGGGGCACTCTTGACTGTTGACGCCCCGGAATGCCCGTTTCGCCCCTGTCGACAGGGGGGCAGGATGAGCTTAGGCTTACCTAAGTTCTCGGGGGACCGCCGCTTCGCTGGTGTGCCTCCGCCGACGTATGTCTCTGTACCTTCCCCACGCCGTACAAGCGGCTGTCCCGCACGAATGGGAGTGACATGTCGCAGGTTCTTCCTGGTGACGCACCACTGGTCCACGACCTCATAGGGATCGGCTTCGGGCCGTCCAACGTGGCCATGGCCATTGCGCTCAGTGAGCACAACGCACGCGTCGGCAGGCAGGAGGCGGTCACTGCTCACTTCTTCGAGCAGCAACCGCGCTTCGGCTGGCACCGCGGCATGCTCCTGGACGACGCGACCATGCAGGTCTCCTTCCTCAAGGACCTGGTGACGCTCCGGAACCCGGCGAGCGAGTACAGCTTCCTGTGCTACCTCCAGAGCAAGGGCCGGTTGATCGACTTCATCAACCACAAGAACCTCTTCCCGCTGCGGATCGAGTTCCACGACTACTTCGAGTGGGCCGCGGCCAAGGTCGACGACATGGTCTCCTACGGCCACGAGATCATCGCCGTGGAGCCCGTCGTACGCGACGGGGTCATCGAGTACCTGGACGTGACCGCCCAGTCGGCCGACGGTCTCGTGGTCCACCGCGCCCGCAACCTCGTCATCAGCACCGGCCTGCGCCCGGCGATGCCGGAGGGCGTGGAGCGCACCGAGCGCGTCTGGCACAACTCGGACCTGCTGCGCAACGTCGAGTCCCTGGAGGGTACCGAGCCCACCCGCTTCGTCGTGGTCGGCGCCGGACAGAGCGCCGCCGAGAACGTCGCCTACCTCCACCGCCGCTTCCCGCGGGCCGAGGTCTGCGCCGTCTTCTCCCGCTACGGCTACAGCCCCGCCGACGACAGCAGCTTCGCCAACCGCATCTTCGACCCGGCGGCGGTCAGCGACTTCTACGACGCCCCCGAGAGCGTCAAGCGCAGCCTGATGGACTACCACGGCAACACCAACTACTCCGTGGTGGACATGGACCTGATCGACGAGCTGTACCGGCAGTCGTACCAGGAGAAGGTCATGGGCGCCGAGCGCCTGCGCTTCCTCAACGTCTCCCGTCTCACCGGAGTGAAGGAGACCGACGACGGCGTACGCGCCACCGTCAAGTCCCTGATCACCGGGGAGGAGACGCCGCTCGACGCCGATGTGGTGGTCTGCGCCACCGGCTACCGCCCCGCCGACCCGCTGGGTCTGCTCGGGGAGCTGGGCGGTCGCTGTCACCGCGACGACCAGGGCCGTCTCAGCGTGGAGCGGGACTACCGCCTCGCCACCGACGACGAACTGCGCTGTGGCATCTACCTCCAGGGCGGCACGGAGCACACCCACGGCATCACCTCGCCGCTGCTGTCCAACACCGCGATCCGGGTCGGCGAGATCCTGGACTCCATCCTCGACCGGGGCCTGCGCGCCGTCGGCGAGGCCCGTCCGGTCGCCGACGGCGTCGCCCGCTGACCACCCCCGTGTCAGGCCCTTCCGCCCCTCGGGAGAACGGGGCCTGACGACATGTCCTACGACACGTGTCCACCTCGCCCGACCCTCTCGGTCCGGTGAAGTCCCGTCGTACGGACGGGACCTGATGACACGAGTTAGGGTCCCCTTGGTTGAGGGGACCCGGGGGCTCGCCCCCAGGTCCACCCCCACACCCCGCCCCACTCGCCTACGGCGGCGGCCGTCCCGGCTTCATGGCCGTCCCGGCGGGCGTGGCTCGCAGTACCGCGAAAGTCCCTGTGAAAGAAGGAAGAACGTGTCCACTGGTACACGCCCCGCGCTGGCGCGGTTCGCCAGCAGCATTCCGAAGGTGGCCCTGGCCGCCGTCGCCGCCCTGACCCTCTCCGCCTGTGGGGGCGGGACCGACAAGAGCGACGGGAAGTCGTCGGGGTCGTCGTCCGCGCCGTCCGACGGGAAGAAGTCCGCCGCCTTCCCGGTCACCATCGAGCACAAGTACGGCAGCACCACGATCGAGAACGAGCCCCAGCGGATCGTCACCCTCGGTCTCTCCGACCAGGACACGGTGCTGGCCCTCGGGCACAAGCCGCTCGGCGCGACGGACTGGTTCAAGGAGCGCCCGTACGGCAAGTGGACCTGGACCAAGGACAAGTGGGGCTCCCAGCCGCCGGAGATCGTCGGCGAGCGCGAGGAGTTCAACATGGAGAAGATCGCGGCGCTCAAGCCGGATCTGGTCCTCGCCGTGTACTCCGGCATGAAGAAGGAGCAGTACGACACCCTCTCCAAGTTCACCAAGGTCGTCGCCCAGCCCAAGGAGTTCCCGAACTACGGCGCCTCCTGGCAGGTCATGACCCGCCAGATCGGCAAGACCCTGGGCAAGGAGGCCGAGACCGAGAAGCTGATCGCCGGCATCGACGGTCAGTTCAAGGAGGTTCGGGCGCGCAACCCCCAGTGGGCCAAGATGACCCTGGCCGTCGCCGACAGCTTCGAGGCGGGCAAGTACTCCGCCTTCACCAAGACCGACGCGAAGGCGATCTTCTTCAACGAGCTGGGCTTCCAGCTCAAGCCGCAGATCACCGAGATGGCCAAGCCCGGCTGGAACGCCGCCGAGTTCGGCTCCGAGAAGCTGAACACGCTCGATGTCGACCGGCTGGTCTGGGTCACCTCCAGCACCGCCGCCAACGACCGGATCAAGGCCGAGCCGCTCTACAAGAAGCTGAAGGTGCACCAGGAGAAGCGCGACCTGTTCGTGCCGTACGAGGGGCCGGACGTCGGCGCCGCGTTCTCCTTCAACACCGTGCTGTCGATCCCCTACGCGATCAAGGCGATCGAGCCGCTGCTGGCCGCCATCAAGTAGGCGGCCCCGCCGCCGGGGGACGGCCGGCCGTACTCCGGCGGCCGTCCCCGGTGACCGTGTACCAC
>NZ_JBHVHF010000466.1:0-4287 GCF_042800315.1 Streptomyces sp. NPDC057638 | reverse complement strand
GTGCCGTGAACGGCACCCGGGTCCGGGACGCGAGGGCGGGACCCCCGCGAAGGTCAGGCGGCGGACTCCATCGTGGCGGGCCGCCGGTGCTTGCCATGCGGCGCCGCCGCCGACCCCTCCTCTGCCGCGGCTATCCCGCGGTGCCGTCCCTGCCCCGTCTCCGACTCATCGGTCTTGTGAGCCGTGTCCTGCTGGGCATCAGCCATTTGGGAACTTCCCCCGTCACCATCGCGAACACTGAACCCTGCCCAGGCCGATGACCTGAACAGGGCGACGAGTCTAACGAAGCCCCATCCGGCCCATGCGGGCCGCCTGTTGGAGGGAGATGGGGCGGGTCGGCGCGGGGGGGTTGGGGGGCGTGGGCGGTTGAACGGGCTCGGTGGGGGTGGGGGCGGGGGTCGGCGCCGGGGTCACCGGGCCGAAGTCCGCCGCCGTATCCAGCCGGGCCACCCCGCAGCCGCTCGCGCCCATGTTCAGCGTGCCCCGCCCGGCGCCCGCCTCCGTCGCGCACAACAGCCTCAGCGTGCCCTCGTCGCTCCACAGCCCCGTACCGGTGAGCCAGCCGGCCGGGGCGGGCTGCTGGAGGAGGCGGCGGGACGAAGGGCGCCACAGGCCCACCCTCCCCCAGACCTGCGTCTGGGAGGTGCCCCCACCCCAGACCTGCGTCTGGGAGGTGCCCCCACCCCAGACCTGCGTCTGGGAGGTGCCCCCACCCCAGACCTGCGTCTGGGCGGTGCCCCCACCCCAGACCTGCGTCTGGGCGGTGCCCCCACCCCAGACCTGCGTCTGGGAGGTGCCCCCACCCCAGGCCTGCGTCTGGGAGGTGCCCCCACCCCAGGCCGACGCCTGCGTCGGGGATGCGCCCCCACCCAAGCCCTGTGTCTGGGCGGTGTCCCCACCCCTCGCCGCGCCCTGGGGGTCCCCCCAGGCCTCGCCCTGGGGGGCCTCCAGCCCGGTCGGGCCGTCGATCCGCAGCGCCACCCCGCACTCCTCCGCGCCCCGGCCACCGCCGCGCTGGAGCGCGAACGGTGTCAACCGCGCGTCCGGCAGCCGCAGGCACTCCGGGAAGCGCACCGGCTGGTCGCCGCCCAGTACCCCCCAGCCCAGCCGCTCCTCGCCCGGGGCGTCCGAACGGATCAGCAGCAGCCCGCAGTCCGGTGCGGCCAGCAGCAGCCGGTCGGAGCTGTCCGCCGCGATCTGGAGCAGCGGGGTCACCTCGCCGCCGCGCTCCAGATCGACCGCGACCGCCTTCACCGGGCCGTCGCCCAGCCGCCGGTCGAGGGCGAGCATCCGTCCCGTACGGTCCAGCCACACCCCGCCGGAACAGTGCCCCGGCACATCCGCCACATGCTCGGGACCGAACGAACCCCCCGCCACCAGCCACACCGAGGACACCCGCTCACCCGGTACGAGGGCGAAGGCTCGCAGCCCCCGCGGCGACGGCGGCAGCAGCCGCAGCTCCGCCGACTCGATCCCGCCGAGCGGCAGTTCCACGGTGGTCGTGCCGCTGTGCTGGATCAGCGAGAAGTGGTACCGGCCCGCGACCCGGCGGCCGATCAGCACCCGGCCGTCCGTCAGCGGCAGCACCTGCGTGCCGGGCTCCTCGGGCTGCCCGAGCGGCAGCGGCACGGCCAGCGGCTCGGGCCCCTCCAGCGTCCACCGCTCCGGGAACAGGGCGTCGGCGGTGCCCGCGAGACGGGCCGCGTAGGCGCCGTTCGCGGAGATCGTGAATCCCCTGGGGGTGGTGGTGGGGTGGGGCGTTGGGTACCCGGTGGGCGGGGGGCTGATCTCACAGACGGTCATCGGGTGGTCACCTCCGGCCACGAAGCTAGGTTCGCGGTTCCCGTGGGACAACGAGAGCCCTGGGGCTTCACCCGGAAGGGTGACTCCATGCCCATACCGCTGACCCTGCCGCCTTCTGTGTGCGCCGGCCGTCGGCGAGGCGGGCCGGGCCCGCAGGGGGTGGGCCGGGTCCATGGGGGGCGCGGGTAATCTGGGGGCGTGCCCCGTCTCTCCGAAGTCATCGCCGCGCTCGACGCCCTCTGGCCTCCCGACCGCGCCGAGCAGTGGGACGCCGTCGGCACCGTCTGCGGCGACCCCGACGCCGAGGTCGGCTCGGTCCTCTTCGCCGTCGACCCGGTCCAGCGGATCGTCGACGAGGCCGTCGGCCTCGGGGTCCAGCTCGTCGTGGTCCATCACCCGCTCTATCTGCGCGGGACGACCACGGTGGCGGCCGACCACTTCAAGGGCCGCGTCGTCCACACCCTGATCAAGAACGACATCGCCCTGCATGTCGCGCACACCAACGCCGACACCGCCGACCCGGGCGTCTCCGACGCTCTCGCGGGCGCCCTCGATCTGCGGGTCACCGGCCCGCTGGTGCCGGACGCCACCGACCCGTCGGGCCGACGCGGGCTGGGCCGGATCTGTGAGCTGGACCGGCCGGAGACGCTCGCCGCCTTCGCGGAGCGGGCCGCCGCGCGGCTGCCCGCCACCGCGCAGGGGATCCGGCTCGCGGGCGACCCGGACGCCCTCGTCCGTACGGTCGCCGTCAGCGGGGGGTCCGGTGACGGCCTCTTCGACTCCGTACGCGCGGCCGGTGTGGACGCGTTCCTCACCGCCGATCTGCGGCACCACCCCGTCTCCGAGGCCACCCAGCGTTCGCCGCTGGGGCTGGTGGACGCCGCGCACTGGGCCACCGAGTGGCCGTGGTGCGAGCTGGCGGCCTCCCAGCTCGACGAGATCTCCGACCGGCACGGCTGGAACCTGCGGGTCCATGTCTCCCGCACGGTCACCGATCCCTGGACATCCCAGGCAAGCCAGACATCCCGATTCTCTTCCCCTGGAGCCCCCAACTGAACGCCGCGCCCGCCGACCAGATCCGACTCCTCGACGTCCAGGCTCTCGACCTTCGGCTGTCGCGGCTCGCCCACCGGCGCAAGTCGCTGCCCGAGCACGCCGAGATCGACGCGCTCACCAAGGACCTCAACCAGCTGCGCGACCTGCTCGTCGCCGCACAGACCGAGGAGAGCGACACCGCCCGCGAGCAGACCAAGGCCGAGCAGGACGTCGACCAGGTGCGCCAGCGCGCCGCCCGCGACCAGCAGCGTCTCGACTCGGGAGCCATCACCTCCCCGAAGGACCTGGAGAGCCTCCAGCGCGAGATCGTCTCGCTCGCCAAGCGCCAGGGCGATCTGGAGGACGTCGTCCTCGACGTGATGGAGCGCCGCGAGTCCGCGCAGGAGCGCGTCACCGAGCTGACCCAGCGGGTCGACTCCGTCCAGGCCAAGTTCGACGACGCCACCGCGCGCCGTGACACCGCCGTGGGCGCGCTCGACGCCGAGGCCGCCGAGGTGGCCAAGGAGCGCGAGACCGTCGCCGCCGCCGTCCCCGCCGACCTGCTGAAGGTCTACGAGAAGCTCCGGGTCCAGCAGGGCGGCATCGGCGCCGCCCGGCTCTACCAGCGCCGCTGTGAGGGCTGCCAGCTGGAGCTGAACATCACCGAGGTGAACGACGTCCGCTCGGCCGCCGCGGACAAGGTGCTGCGCTGTGAGAACTGCGGCCGCATCCTCGTCCGCACCTCCGAGTCCGGCCTCTGATGGCGACGTTCGTCGTCGAGGCGGACGGCGGATCCCGGGGCAACCCGGGGCCTGCGGGCTACGGCGCGGTCGTCCTGGACGCCGCCACCGGTGAGACGCTCGCGGAGACCGCCGAGTACATCGGCGTCGCGACGAACAACGTGGCCGAGTACAAGGGCCTCGTCGCGGGGCTCGCCGCCGCGCGCGCCCTGGACCCGGACGCCACGGTCCGGGTCCGGATGGACTCCAAGCTCGTCGTGGAGCAGATGTCGGGGCGCTGGAAGATCAAGCACCCGGACATGAAGCCGCTGGCCGCCGAGGCCGCCCGGATCTTCCCGGCCGCTTCGGTGACGTACCAGTGGATCCCGCGCGAGAAGAACAAGCACGCCGACCGGCTCGCCAACGAGGCCATGGACGCGGGCCGTCAGGGCCGCGCGTGGGAGCCGTCGTCCTCGACGGCCGACCTCGACGCCGCCGGTCGTCGGGGGGCTGACGTTCGTACGGGCTCCGCCGGTCGTACGGGCTTCACCGGTCGTACGGAGGAGCCGCGTCCGGCCGGTGACCAGGCGGCCGGTGCGGCGAAGGCGCGGGCGGCCCTCTCGGGCGCGCGGTTGTCCACAAGGGGGGTCGGCGTCCACAGGGGGAGGGCGGCAGGTGGAGGCGGTGCGGGTCGGGAGGGCATCCTCGGGACATGCACCCGGTCTTGCGA
>NZ_JBHVHF010000465.1:0-4298 GCF_042800315.1 Streptomyces sp. NPDC057638 | reverse complement strand
GATCCGGCCCATCGCCGTACGTACCCGGACGACGCCGCTCGCGGCGCCGTCCCTCAGGCGGCCGGGGCGTTCAGCCCGTCCAGCGTCCGCCAGAGCCGCTCCGGCGTGGCGAACGTCTCCAGGGTCAGCGCCTCGTCGACGAACCGCACCTCATAGGCGCGCTCCAGATCGCTGAGCAGCTCCACCGTGCCCAGCGAGTCCAGCCCCAGGTCCCGCAGCGCGGTGGTCGCGTCGAGTTCCTCGTCAGCGCCGAGGAACGGCAGATGACGGCGCACGACGGCTTCGAACTTCTCGTCCCACATGGCTCTCTCCGCTAGGAAAACGTTGTGCCCCCATCGCAGTCGCATCCACGGCGGGCGGCAACCCTTATCACCGCTCTCTGGGGTCGGCTAGGGGTGTTTTCCGGCCCGCCGCCGTCCCTACTGTGCCGCTGGAGACGGAACTGGAGCAGAAAGCCATCCGGTGCGGAAACGCGCGGGAGCGACAGCGGAGAGACCATGACGGAAAGCGCGGTTTCACGGACCGCCACCGAATTCCCGGTGAACGGCCCGCACCTGGTGCACGAGTTGCTGGACGAGGCCGCGCGTGCCGTGCCCGACCGTCCCGCCGTCCGTGACGCCGCGGGGGTGTGGACCTACCGGGAACTCGCCCGGATGAGCCACGCCTTCGGCGCCTGGCTCGACGAGCGGGGCCTGCGCCCCGGCGACCGTCTGGTGGTGCAGGCGCCCAGCCGCCGCGACCTCGTCGCCATGCTCTACGGCGCCGCCTCACGCGGTGTGGTGTTCGTGCCGCTCAACCCCGGGATGAAGCCGTTCCACCTCCAGTCCGTGCTCGGCAACGCCGAACCCGCGCTGGTGGTCGTCTCGGGCCCGACCGCGCCACGGCTGCGGGAGATCTCCCCCGTACCGGTCCATGAGCTCGCCGACATCTGGCCCGCCGTGGCCGCGTACGCCGAGCGCGAGGTGACCCCGCCGCCGGTCGCCGCTCGCCCCGACGACATCGCCGTCCTCGTCTACACCTCCGGGTCCACCGCCGCGCCCAAGGCCGTCATCTGCCCGCACACCCAGATCACCTTCGCCTCGCGGGCCCTGGTCGACGTCCTCGGCTACCGCGCCGACGACGTGGTCTTCTGCCGCTTCCCGCTCTCCTGGGACTACGGCCTCTACAAGGTCGTGATGAGCTGCGCCGCCCGGAGCGAGATCGTTCTCGCCGACGAGGAGGCCGACCTCACCCTGCTCACCCGGATGGCGGAGACCGGCGCCACGGTGGTGCCCGTCGTCCCCTCCTACGCCCAGATGATCGTCGCCCTGGCCCGGCGGTCTCCGGACCGGCTGCCGCCGGTACGGATGTTCACCAACACCGGCGCGGCCCTGCCGTCCCCGACCATCCGCGCCCTGCGGGAGCTGTTCCCCGGCGTCCGGGTGGTCCGCCAGTTCGGCCAGACCGAGTGCAAGCGGGTCTCCGTCATGCCGCCCGGCGAGGACGGTGAGCGGCCCGACTCGGTCGGGCTGCCGCTGCCCGGCACCCGGGTACTGATCCTCGGTGAGGACGGCGCCGAGGTCGAGACCGGAGGCGTCGGCGAGATCGTCGTCACCGGCCCGCATGTGATGCCCGGCTACTGGCGCGCCCCCGAACAGACCGCGCGCGCCTTCCGGCCCGACCCGGTCACCGGCGAACCGCGGCTGCACACCGGCGACTACGGCAGCCTCGACGCCGACGGCTACCTCTACTTCGAGGGCCGCCGCGACGACATGTTCAAGCGCAAGGGCATCCGGATGAGCACCGTCGAGATCGAGGCCGCCGCCATGGACGTCCCCGGTGTCCGCGCCGCCGCCGTCGTGCCCCCGTCGGACGGCTCCGATCTCGCCCTCGTGATCGAGGCCGACGGCCTGGAGCCCCCCGCCGTGCTGCGCGCCCTGGCGAGCCGCTTGGAGCCCGCCAAGGTGCCCGCCGTGTGCAAGGTGGTGGCGAGCATGCCGCTCACCGGCCACGGCAAGAACGCCCGTACCGAGCTGGCCGCGCTGGTCCGGGAGGGCGCCCGATGACCACCGCCGCCTCCCCCCTGCACACCGCGCTCGCCGAGCGCTACGGCACCCCGCTGTACGTGTACGACCTCGACGACGTCGCCACCGCCCGCGCCGAGCTGCTGGCCGCCCTGCCCGAGGGCGCGGTCCTCTACTACGCGCTCAAGGCCAACCCGCACCCCGACGTCGCCCGCGCCCTGCGCGGCGACGACGGCCGCTGCCGGCCCGAGATCAGCTCCAGCGGTGAGCTCCACGCCGCCCTGGAAGCGGGCTTCGACCCCGCGCACGCCCTCTACACCGGCCCCGGCAAGACCGCCGCCGAGCTCGGCCACGCGCTCGACCTCGGCGTACGCGTCTTCTCCACCGACTCTGTCAGCGATGTCCAGCGGGTCGGCCGGGCGGCCACCGAACGCGGCGTGACCGCCGACTGCCTGCTGCGCGTCAACGCGGTCAACACGGTGACCGGGGGCGCCACCACCGGCATCCGGATGACCGGACGGCCCAGCCAGTTCGGGTTCGACGCCGAGGACCTGCCCGCCGCCATGCCCGCGCTGCGCGCCACCGAAGGCGTCCGGCTGACCGGGTTCCACTTCTTCCCGCTCAGCAACGCCAAGGACGAGGGCAACCTCCTCGACGAGTTCCGGCACACCGTCGCCGCCGCGAGGCGCCTCGCGGACGAACTCGCGCTGCCGCTGCGCCTGCTGGACCTCGGCGGAGGCTTCGCCGCCCCCTACGGGGTGCCCGGCACCCGCGACCACTACCCCACACTCCGTACCGAGCTGGAGAGCGTCCTCGACGCACAGCTGCCCGGCTGGCGCTCCGGCGCCCCGGCCATCGCCTTCGAGTCGGGCCGCTACCTCACCTCCTGCGCCGGATCGCTGCTGCTCGGCGTCACCAACGTCAAGACCGGCCGGGGCCGCACCCATGTCATCCTCGACGGCGGCATCAACGTCTTCGGCGGGATGTCGGGTCTGGGACGGCTGCTGCCCACCCATGTGGAGCCCACCGCCACCACGGCACCCGACGCCACCGACCCGGTGACCGCCAGCCTGGTCGGCCCCCTGTGCACCCCCGGCGACATGCTCAGCCGTGACCTCACCCTGCCCGGGGTGGGCCCCGGCGACGTGGTCACCGTCCCCAACACCGGCGCCTACGGCCCCACCGCCAGCCTGCTGGCCTTCCTCGGCCGTCCCGCACCCGCCGAAGTGGCGCTGAGCGGTGGCGAGGTCGTCTCGGCCACCCGGATCGACTACCGGCGCCAGCCCCTGACACCCCTGGGGGACGGGCCCGCCCCGGAGCCCGCGCCGTGAGCCGGCTCCCCGGCGCCCGTCCCGTCGTCACGGGCAGCGGCCGTCCCGCTGCCACCGGCAGCGGCGGTCCCGCGACGGCCGGTCCTGATCCGTCCGCCGCCGCCCGTGCGGACCGGTCCGCCGAGGTCGGCGAGCACGGGTACGCCGACGGCGGCCAGGACCGGGCCACCGAGGCCGGCGAACACCGGGCCACCGAGGCCGGCGCGGTCGGCGCGGACCGGGCGGTGACCGTCAGCGCGTCCCGGACGGTCCGGTTCGGCACGGACCCGTCCGCCGCCGCCGACGGCGAGGACCTGTCCGCCGCCGTCGGCGAGCGCCGGTCGGTCCGGGGCGGCGGCACGGTCATCGTCACCACCGTCGCCTCCGACTCCCACACCTGGAACCTCGTCTTCCTTCAGCTGCTGCTGGAGGAGATGGGGTACGAAGTGATCAACCTCGGCCCCTGCGTGCCCGAGGAACTGGTGCTGACGGAGTGCCTGCGCCACGAGCCCGCCCTGGTGGTGGTCAGCAGTGTCAACGGGCACGGCCACAGCGACGGGCTGGGACTGGCCCGCACCCTGCGGGACCACCCCGGGCTCGCCCGCACCCCGCTCGTCATCGGCGGCAAACTCGGTGTCTCCGACGCCCCCGCCGTACGCGCCCGCCAGGCGGCGGCGCTGCTCGACGCGGGCTTCGACGCCGTCTTCGACGACGGTCAGCAGGAGGACCTGCGCCGCTATCTGGACTCGGCCCGGCCCGCCCCCGCCCTGGCGGGGGCCCCGGCCGTGGGCACCTCATGACCGGCGGCGACCCGAACCCGCCCGACGGGAACGCCACCGACTCCCGTGCGGCTGGTCCGGTGAGCGCGCGTGGTGAGTCGCATGCCGCTGGTTCGGCGCTCGTGCGTGGTGACTCCCACGCCGCTGGGACCGCTGGCCCGGTGACCGCGCCCGCCGACTCCCGTACCGCCGGGGGCCCCGGCCCG
>NZ_JBHVHF010000464.1:0-4300 GCF_042800315.1 Streptomyces sp. NPDC057638 | reverse complement strand
GGGCCCGGGCCCCACGCGGCCGGGCCGGGAGGGGTCAGAGGCGGCGGGTGGCGAGGGTGAGGCGGTCGCGGGCGTCGAAGAGCGCGTCCTTGATGAGCTGCTCATGCCCCGGCGTCAGCCGCGCCACCGGCACCGAGCAGCTGATCGCGTCCCGCGCCGGTGTCCGGTACGGCACGGCCACCCCGAAGCACCGCAGCCCGAGCGTGTTCTCCTCCCGGTCGACCGCGTACCCCTGCTCCCGGATGTTTCGCAGCTCCTCGATGAGCCGCTCCCGGTCGGTGATGGTGTGTTCGGTCAGCGAGGAGAGGGTGGGCGGCAGCATCGTGCGCACCTGGTCGTCGCTGTAGGTGGCGAGCAGCGCCTTGCCGAGGGAGGTGGAGTGGGCGGGTAGCCGGCGTCCGACGCGGGTGAAGGGCCGTAGGTAGTGCTGGGACTGGCGGGTCGCCAGATAGACCACGTTGGTGCCGTCGAGCCGGGCGAGGTGGATGGTCTCGGTGGTGTCGTCGGAGAGCCGGTCCAGGGTCGGCCGGGCGGCGGCCACGACCTCGTCGCCGTCGATGTAGGAGGTGCCGACGAGGAGGGCGCGTACCCCGATCCCGTACCGCGTCCCGGTGGCGTCGGTCTCGACCCAGCCCAGTTCGACCAGGGTCCGCAGCAGCATGTAGAGGCTGGACTTGGGGTAGCCCACGGCTTCCTGGACGGCGGCCAGTGAGTGCATGCCGGGCCTTCCGGCGAAGAACTCCAGCAACTCCACCGTCCGCACTGCGGACTTGACCTGTGACCCGCCGGATTCGGCCGTCGACATCGCGCGCCCCCTCTTCTCTGGGTTCTCTGGGTCCTGTGGGTTCCGGGGCCCCGGAACCCGCCCGCCCGTGCGTCTCGCGTCCCGGGGCGGTCAGCACCCGTCCCGGCCACCGTCCCGGCGGCGTGGCACGCGTTCTTGACCGTCTCGAACGCCCGGAAATAGAGTCCCCGTACCATTCATCGACAGGAACAGAGTTCACAATACCGAACAACCTGCTGGTGGGTGGCGGAGAAGGGCGAGGAACCCGGAGAGGAAGCCGCCGTGACAACAGCACCAGTCTGGAGTGTCGACCCCCGCACCGGGAAGCGGCGCGAGCGTGCCGCCGCCGAGGCCGACACCCATGAGGTCGCCCGGGTGGTCACCGCCGCCCACGCCGCCCGTGACGCGCTCGCCGACCGGGCCGCCAGAGCCCTGCTGCTGCGCACCGCCGCCGATGTCCTCGACGCCTCCCACGCCCGGATCGTGGAGGCCGCCGACGCCGAGACCGCGCTCGGACCCACCCGGCTCAGTGGTGAACTCGCCCGCACCACGGCCCAGTTACGGGCCTTCGCCGATGTCGTCGACGAGGGCGCCTTCCTCGATATCCGGATCAACCACCCGGACCCCGGCCGTACCCCGCCCTGGCCGGATCTGCGCCGCTACAAGATCCCCCTCGGGGTCGTCGCCGTCTACGCGGCGGGCAACTTCCCGCTGGCGCTCTCCGTCGCGGGCGCCGACACCGCCAGCGCGCTGGCGGCGGGCTGCCCGGTGGTCGTCAAGGCCCATCCGGGCCACCCCGCCACCGCCGAACTCTGCGCCGCCCTGCTGCGGGAGGCCGCCCGCCGCGCCGGACTCCCCGAGGAGATCACCGCCGTCGTCCACGGCTTCGGCGCCGGGGTCGCGCTGATCGGCCACCCCCGGGTCGCCGCCGCCGGTTTCACCGGGTCGGTACGGGGTGGCCGCGCCCTCTTCGACGCGGCCGCCGCCCGTCCCGAACCCATCCCCTTCCACGGTGAACTCGGCTCCCTCAACCCCGTCGTCATCACCGAGGCCGCCGCCGCCGAGCGGGCCGAGTCCCTCGGCGCGGGCCTCGCGGGCTCCATGACGCTGGGCGCGGGCCAGTTCTGCACCAAGCCCGGACTGGTCCTCGCCCCTGTCGGAGCGGCGGGCGACCGCCTGGTGGCGGCCCTGGCCGCCGCCGTCGGCGCCACCGAACCCGGGGTGATGCTGGACCAGCGGCTCCGCGACGCCTTCGTCGCGGGCGTACGCGCACGGGCCGCCCTGCCCTCGGTCGGCACCCCGGTCACCCCCGGGCCCGGTGACGCGCACACCGTGGGCGCCGGGTTCCTGACCGTGCCCGCGTCCCTGCTCGCCGAGGAGGGCCCGCACGACCTGCTCGTCGAGGAGTGCTTCGGACCGGTCACCGTCGTCGCCCGCTACGGCTCCGACGACGAGGCCGAGGCCGTACTGGCCCGGCTCGGCGGCAATCTCACCGCCACCCTGCACCTCTCCGCCGAGGAGGCCGGCGGCCGGGGCCGCTCGGCCGGGCTGCTGGCCCGGCTCACCCCGCTGGCGGGCCGGATCGTGGTCGACGGCTGGCCCACGGGCCTCGCGGTCGCCCCCGCCCAGCACCACGGCGGCCCCTATCCGGCCACCACCTCCACCGCCACCTCCGTCGGTACCACCGCCATCGAACGCTGGCTGCGGCCCGTCACCTACCAGTCCACCCCGGACCCGCTCCTCCCGCCGGAGCTGCGCGAACTCAACCCGCTCGGCCTGCCCCGTACCGTCGTCCGCCCCTGAACCACCGCCGCGCGGCGCGGTGATGTGATTGACCGACCGGCACCCGCGCCCCAGGGTGATCACATGGACACAGCCCTTCGCGGCGCCGAGTTCGCGCCGGAGACGACCTATCTCAACACCTCCACCTGCGGTCTCCTCCCGGTCCGGGCCGCCGACGCCATGGCCGCCCTCGCCCGGGAGCTGACCGGGGGCCGGCCCGGCGGCGCGGGCGACATGGAGACGGTGGACGCGGTACGGGAGTCCTTCGCCCGGATCGTCGGCGTGGGGGCCGACCGGGTCGCGGTCGGCGGTTCGGTCTCCGTCCACACCGGCCTGATCGCCGCCTCCCAGCGCCCCGGCGCGGAGATCCTCGTCCCGGAGGGTGAATACGGCTCCCTGGTCACGCCCTTCGTCACCCGGGGCGATCTCCGGCTGCGCCAGGCACCGCTGGAGCGGCTCGCCGACGCCGTGCGACCGGAGACCGCGCTGGTCGCCTTCTCCTCCGTACAGTCGGCGGACGGCCGGATCGCCGATCTCGACGCGGTACGGGCGGCCGCCGCCGCCCACGGCGCGCGCACCCTGGTGGACGCCTCCCAGGCGGCGGGCTGGCTCGACAACCCGGCGGGACGCTGGGACTACACCGTCACCGGGGGCTTCAAGTACCTGATGTGCCCGCGCGGGGTCTCCTTCCTCACCGTCACCGAGGACGCCCAGCGGACCCTGCTCCCGCTGCACGCCGGGACCTTCGCCGCCCGCCGCCTCTGGGAGTCCGTCTACGGCCCGATCGACGACCTCGCCCCGACCGCCCGCCGCTACGACGAACCCCCGGCCTTCCTCCCGTACCACGGCGCCGAACGCTCCCTCGCGCTGATCGAGGAGATCGGTACGGAGGCGGTCGGCGCCCATGCCACGGCGCTCGCCGGGTACACCCGTACGGCGCTCACCGGCCTCGGGCACACCCCCGTACCGGGGGACTCCGCCATCGTCACCGTCCCCGGCCTGGAACACCGCGTCCCCGACCTGGCCCGCGCCGGAGTGCTGGCGGCCGGACGCGCGGGCGGACTGCGCCTCTCCTTCCACCTCTACAACAGCCGGGCGGACGCGGACCGGGCGCTGGAGGTCCTCGGCGGCTGAGCTCGCCGCCTGGCCGCGCCAGGATGCGGGACTCCGGCACACCACCGCGTACGGGCACGGTATCGCCGCGGCCGACGCCCACACCCGAGCGTGCCGTGACTCTGACCGCCGAGTCCGCCAGGATCGCCTCCGAGACGGGTTCGGCGCGTCACCGCGCGGAGCTGGAGACCCTGCGCCGGACGATGGACCCCTGGCGCGACGACCCCCTCGGCGACCGTCTCGACCAGGCCCTCGCGCCCCTCGCCCCCTGACCGACCCACCCGAACCGAAGGAGCAGATCCCATGGCCGCCACCCCGCTGACCAGCGCGGAACTCGACCAGGCCCTGACCGGCCTCCCCGGCTGGAGCGTCCAGGACGGCAAGCTCTCGGCCACTTTCAAGGCCGATCGTTCCGCCGTGCCCGGTCTCTACGCGGCCGTGGCCGCCGCCGAGGACGAGGCCGACCATCACGCCGAGATCCATGTGCTCTACGGCACGATCGGGTTTGGCCTGAACACGCATGACGCCGGGGGAGCGATCACCGCCCGGGACACGGCGCTCGCCACCCGGATCAGCGCCCTGGCCGCCGAACACGGCGCCCGGCCCGCCGCCGGATAGAGC
>NZ_JBHVHF010000463.1:0-4357 GCF_042800315.1 Streptomyces sp. NPDC057638 | reverse complement strand
GCCGGTGGCGGGATGATCGACGAGAGCCGGTTCGCGAGCCTGGCCGCCTCCGGCGTGCCGGTCCTCGACACCGAGGCCGCGCTCGACGCGCTCGCCGTCGTCCTCGGCCAGGACGAGACCGCCGTGGCCGTCGCCGACGCCGACTGGGAGCGGTTCGCGGCCGTCTTCACCCTCGGGCGGCCCAGCCCGCTGCTGGCGGAGCTGGCCGAGCGGCCCGCCGTCCCCACCCGTACCGCCGGGGACGGCGCCTCCGGGCGGCTCGCCGAACGGCTGGAGGGGCTGGACGAGGAGGCACAGCGCGCACTCGTCCTCACCCTCGTACGGGAGCACACGGCACGGGTGCTCGGACACGGCGGCCCGGACGCGGTCGCCGAGGACCGCGCGTTCAAGGACACCGGCTTCGACTCGCTGACCGCCGTCGAACTCCGCAACCGGCTCACCGTTGCCACCGGACTCACCCTGCCCACCACCCTCGTCTTCGACCACCCCAGCCCCGCGCTGCTCGCCGCCCATCTGTGGGAGACGGCACGCGGCACCGTCCGGCGCGTCACCGTCGCCGCGACCGCCGCCGCCGACGGGGAGCCGCTCGCCGTCGTCGGCATGGCCTGCCGCCTGCCCGGCGGCATCGGCGGACCCGAGGAGCTGTGGCGGCTGCTGGCCGGTGGCGGCGAGGCCGTCGGCGACCTCCCCGCCGACCGGGGCTGGGACACCGGTGCCCTCTACGACCCCGACCCCGAACGCCATGGCACCAGCTACACCCGCGCGGGCGGATTCCTCTACGGCGCCGCCGAGTTCGACCACGACTTCTTCGGGATCTCCGCCCGGGAGGCGCTCGCCATGGACCCCCAGCAGCGGCTGCTGCTGGAGACGTCCTGGGAGGCGTTCGAGAGCGCCGGGCTCGTCCCCGCCGACATCAAGGGCAGCGAGACCGGAGTCTTCGCCGGGGTGCTGACCCCCGACTACGGCCAGCCCCACGGGATGCCCGGGGAACTGGAGGGCTACCAGGTCACCGGAGGCGCGCCCAGCGTCGCCTCCGGCCGTATCGCCTACACCTTCGGCCTCGTCGGCCCCGCCGTCACCATCGACACCGCGTGCTCGTCCTCGCTGGTCGCGCTCCATCTGGCCACCCAGGCGCTGCGGAGCGGCGAATGCGAACTCGCCCTCGTCGCGGGCGCGTCCGTGATGGCCACCCCCACCCCGATGATCAGCTTCAGCAGGCAGCGCGCGCTGTCCACCGACGGCCGCTGCCGCTCCTTCGCCGAGGACGCCGACGGCTTCGGTATGGCCGAAGGCGTCGGGGTGCTCCTGGTCGAGCGGCTCTCCGACGCCCGGCGCAAGGGCCACCGGGTACTGGCGGTGGTACGGGGCTCGGCCGTCAACCAGGACGGCGCGTCCAACGGACTGACCGCGCCCAACGGCCCCTCCCAGCAGCGCGTCATCCGCAAGGCCCTCGCCAGCGCGGGCCTCGGCCCCGCCGATGTCGACGCCGTCGAGGCCCACGGCACCGGCACCCGGCTCGGCGACCCCATCGAGGCCCAGGCCCTCCTCGCCACCTACGGCGAGGAACGGCCCGGCGACCGGCCGCTCTGGCTCGGCTCCGCCAAGTCCAACCTGGGGCACACCCAGGCGGCGGCCGGGGTCGTCGGCGTCATCAAGACCGTTCTCGCCCTCTCCCACGCCACCCTGCCCGCCACCCTGCACGCCACCACACCCACCTCGCGCGTCGACTGGTCCTCCGGGGCGGTGCGGCTGCTGACCGAGTCCCGGCCCTGGCCCAGGAACGGCCGCCCGCGCCGGGCGGGCGTCTCCGCCTTCGGGATCAGCGGGACGAACGCGCATGTGATCGTCGAGGAGGCACCGGAGGAGCCCGTCGCGGTCGGTGCGGGGGTGCCGGAGGAGCCGGTCACCGAGGCCCGTGCGACGCCGCCGGGCACCGGTACGGAGGCCCAGGGCGCCCCGGTGGCGGCCGCTGGCGCGGACGTGCCGGGGAAGCCGCTGGCAGCTGTCGGTACGGAGGCTCAGGGCGCCCCGGTGGCGGCCGGTGGCGCGGGAGCGTCCGAGCCGAGCGCGGTCACCCCCCGTCCGGCCCGGCCCGCCGCCCCCTGGCTGCTGAGCGCCCGCACCCCGCGGGCCCTGCGGGAGCGCGCCGCCGCCCTCGTCCCCCACGCCACCGACCCCGCCACCGATCCCTACGCCGTGGCGCGGGCGCTCGCGACGACCCGGGCCCGGTTCGAGGAACGCGCCGTCGTCATCGGCGCGTACGGGGCGGGGCTCGCCGCCCTCGTCGAGGGCGAGGCCGAGGGCCGGATCGCCACCGGCACCGCGCGGACGCTCGGCCGGACCGTGTTCGTCTTCCCCGGCCAGGGCGCCCAGTGGAACGGTATGGCGGTCGAACTCGCCGACACCTCACCGGTCTTCGCCGCCCGCCTCGCCGAGTGCGCCGACGCGCTCGCCGAGTTCACCGACTGGTCCCTCCTGGACGTCCTGCGGGGCGCCGAGGGCGCGCCCACGTTCGACCGGGTCGATGTCGTCCAGCCCGCCTCGTTCGCGGTGATGGTCTCCCTCGCCGCGCTGTGGCGCTCCTACGGCGTCGAACCGGCCGCCGTCGTCGGCCACTCCCAGGGTGAGATCGCCGCCGCCTGTGTCGCCGGGGCCCTCAGCCTCCGCGACGCCGCCCGCGTGGTGTGCCTGCGCAGCCGCGCCATCACCGCCCTCGCCGGGCGCGGCGCCATGGCCATGGTCGCCCTGCCGCCCGAGGAGGCCGCCGAACTGCTCACGCCCTACGACGGCACGCTCTCGATCGCCGCCGTCAACAGCCCCCGCTCGGTCGTCCTGTCCGGCGATCCCGGCGCGCTGGAGGAGGTCGTCCACACCTGCCAGCGCGAACGGCACGTCCGGGCCCGGGTGATCCCCGTCGACTACGCCTCCCACTCCCCGCAGGTCGAGGAGATCCTCCCCGGCCTGCTCGACCTCCTCGCCCCCGTGGCGCCCCGCACCCCCGAAGTGCCGATGTACTCCACCCTCACCGGGGAGTGGATCGACGGACCCGCCCTCGACGCCGCCTACTGGTGCGCCAACCTGCGCCGGCCCGTGCGGTTCGCGGACGCGGTACGGGCCCTCGCCGACCAGGGCCACGGGCTCTTCGTGGAGACCAGTCCCCACCCCGTGCTGCTGGTCTCCGTGGAGGAGTCCGTGGCGGAGCACGAAGGACAGGACCGCTTCCACGCCGTCGGCTCGCTGCGCCGCGACGACGGCGGCCACGACCGCTTCCTCACCAGTGTCGGTGAGGCCTGGGCACACGGCGCGCCGGTCGACTGGGAACGCGTCATCGGCACCGGACCCGTGCCCCCGGTCACCCTGCCCACCTACCCCTTCCAGCGCACCCGGCACTGGATCGAGGCCCCCGCCGACGCGGTGGCCCGCCAGCGCGCCGCCCTGGTCGACGGCTGGCGCTACCAGGTCACCTGGACCCCGCTGGAACTGGAGACCCCCGCGGCCCCGCTCACCGGCGACTGGCTGGTGCTCACCCCCGCCGAGGACGTCAGGACCGATCTCGTACGGGCCGTGCTCGACGGACTCGCCGACCACGGCGCCACCGTCCACGCCGTCCCCGCCGACACCCTCGCCACGCCCGGCGCCCTCGCGGGCGGTATCACCGTCTCCGGTGTCCTCTCGCTCGCCGCCCTCGACGAGCGGCCCGACCCGCGCGAACCCGCCCTCACCCGGGGGCTCGCCGACACCGTCGCCGCCGTGCGCGCCCTCGCGGGCCTCGCCCCCGGCGCGCCGCTCTGGTCCGCCACCCGCTCCGCCGTCAGCACCGGGCCCGCCGACCCCGTACGGCATCCCGCGCAGGCACAGGTGTGGGGCCTGGGCACCGTCCTCGGACTGGACGAGCCCGAGCGGTGGAGCGGACAGATCGATCTGCCCGAGGAACTGGACGGACCGGCCGTCGCCCGGCTCGCCGCGCTGCTCACCGGCGTCAGCGGCGAGAACGAGGTGGCCCTGAGGGACGACGGCGCCCACGCGCGGCGGCTCGTCTCCGCGCCCGCGCCCGACGCCCCGCCGTGGAAACCGCGCGGCACCGTCCTGATCACCGGCGGCACCGGGGCGCTCGGCGCCCACGTCGCCCGCTGGGCCGCCACCCACGGCGCCGCGCGCCTGGTGCTCACCAGCCGCCGGGGCACCGAGGCGCCCGGCGCGAAGGAGCTGTACGACGAACTCACCGCCCACGGCACCGAGGTGACCATCGCCGCCTGTGACGTCGCCGACCGCGACGCCCTCGCCGCCGTCCTCGCGGCCATCCCCGGCGACCAGCCCCTGACCGCCGTCGTCCACACCGCCGGACTCACCCAGGACG
>NZ_JBHVHF010000462.1:0-4375 GCF_042800315.1 Streptomyces sp. NPDC057638 | reverse complement strand
GAGACCTGTTCACCGTCGTTCCCCAGCTCACCGACGACATCAACCACCGCAAGAACTAACCCCCACCACCACAACCACAGACAGACAGGCAGGCGGGCGTTACCCGGGAGAGGGGGCCGTGGCACACCACCACGACCCCCTCTTCCGCCGTCAGCGCGGTCCCGCCCCCTCCCTCAGCCGGGCCAGCCGGACCAGGCCGCCTTCCTCCCGGATCCGCCGGGTCGTGGTCCGCGCCGGGTAGGAGCGCATCATCATGCGGGTGAAGTGGCTGCCGTAGTGCAGTCGCTCCTCGTCCGGGCTCTCCCCGGCGCTCTGCGGCGAGGTGAGCAGTGGCTCCACCCAGGCCTGGAAGTTGGGCTCGTGGAAGTAGGCCATGGAGTACCGCTCCCGGTCGGTCAGTCGTACCTTGTGCGGGGTGGAGAGCAGCTCACCGCAGGTGAGGAGCTGGAGGATGTCGCCGGGGAAGGCGGTCACCGTGCCCTCGACCGGTGGAACGTAGGTCCAGGGCCCCTCGTTCTCGTACATGCCCGCCGCGCTCTCCCGCTCCAGCCAGTTCCGGTTGCGGCACTCGCCCGGTACCGGCGGGCGGACCCAGAGTCCGCCGGTGTCGTCCTGGGCGGCGAGGACGACGAGCCCGTAGTCGGTGTGGGAACCGATGCCCCGGCCACTGATCCGGGAGGCGGTGGGGAAGCGCAGGGCGCGCAGATGGTGCCAGCCGTCGTCGGTGAGGGCACGGAAGGCGGACGGGTCGCCGAGGCCGAGCCCCAGGGCGACATAGGCGAGCAGCCGTTCGGCGAGGTCGCCGAGTCCGTCCATATAGGCGGTGATGGCCCGCTGGTAGGGCGGGTCCGGCCAGGGAACGGGTCCGTGGCAGGGCCAGCGGGAGAGGAACCGCTGGTCGTCGGGGGCGATGTCCTTGCAGACGGTGAAGATCTCCGCGAGATCCGCCTGGCCCGCCGTGGTCTCCTCCCCCACCGTGATGTAGCCGCTGTAGCTCAGGTCGTTCAGATGCCGGAGCTTCTGGTGGAGGGGGCGGCCGAAGAAGTGTCTGCTCTCCCTCAGGGCGGCGGTGGCCCGCTCGCGCAGGGGCTCGTCGAGGGTGAGGTAGAGGATGCCGTGCGTCCGCCAGGCCCGCAGGACGGCGTCGGCGAGGGCCTGGTCCGAGGGGGTGCCGGTGGGGATGTCCGGTAGCTGGAAGACAGGTAGGTGCGACATATCCGCTCTCTCGGTCGTGGGGGGGGGCACGTCCGCACAGATGAGGCACGCACAGGTGATACCCGTTCCCACGGACCTGGAGCGCGTCCGGGTCACCTCCGGGTCATTGAGGTTCGTCACCCCGGGACGAGCGGCGGTGCGGCCACCGCCGGGAGGGTCCAGGCGACAGCCGCTCCATGGCCCCCTCCACGGCTCTCACCAGGCGTGAGCCGGGGGTGGTCGCCGTTGCCGACGGCGGGTCACCGTGGGCTGGGCACGGTCATGGTGAGATGGAAGTAACGCACCTCGTCGTTCTCCCCCACCGGTCGGCCGTCGACGGCGACCCAGGCGTGCGCCAGGAACGGCTGGGTGCGCACTCCGACGCACCAGTCGGGCCAGACGCCGTGCGCCCGGCAGAGCAGTACGGTCGCGAGGGAGCGCTGGAGGCAGCGCGGCCCGGCGCAGGCGACGCTGACCGCGACGACGGCGTCCCGGGCGCGGGCCGCCTGGTCCCCGGTGGCGGGCGCGGCACCGCGCCTGAGGAACTCCAGGACCCGCCGTAACCGGGAGGGGGGCAGCAGGGTGAGCAGCCGGGCGAGTCCCACGGCGGCCAGCGCGGCGGGGCGGCGACGGGGCGGGAGGCTCCCGCGGCGCTCCAGACTGACGGCGCGGTCGGTCATGTGACCACCATCTTCGCCGCCCGCAGGGCCGCCACCAGCTTCCGCACATCGGCGGCGGCCCGTTCCGGGTCCACGGCGGGGAAGCGTTCCCGCAGGGCCGCGAGCGCGGTGTCCGTGGTCCCGCCGTCGAGGAGGGTGCGCAGGACCAGGGCTCCGGTGTCGTTCATCTGCCAGTAGCGTCCGGCGCGTTCGTCGAGCAGGACCAGTCCGCCGTCGGTCTCGGTCAGGGTGATGTGGGGTGCGAGGGTGAAGCTCATGGTCCTCCTCAGGCCGGTGTGGGCGGGGCCGGTGACGGGGTGGGCGGCGCGGGCGCGGCGCCGGTCGGTGGGGGCAGCGACCGGAGCCAGAGTTCGCCGGCGAGGGTGAGTTCGAGCGGCATCAGTGGCCAGGTGTCGGTGTGGAGCGCGCCGAGCACCTCCCGTACCCCGTCCGCGTCCACGAGCCCCATCCGCGCCAGATGGGAGTCCTCGAAGAGGTCCGTGAGCCGCCGTCGGTGGCGCCGCAGTCCCCCGTAGAGATCGGGGGAGGCGTCGGCCTTGGTCCGCCGGTCGAGGAGGTCGTCGGGGACCAGGCCGCGGAGCGCGGCGGTGAGTACGGGCTTCACCCGGCCGGGGGCGATCCGGTCGCCGGGGCGGACCGCCATCGCGGCCTCGATGACGCGGTCATCGAGGTACGGGGACTCGATCGTGACGCCGTGTCGCTGTCCGATCCGGGTGGCGGAGCGGGCCACCATGCCGTTGACCTGCGTCAGCCGCAGCATGTCGTGGTGGAGCGGCAGCGGGGCGAGGGGTTCGGCGCCGTCGGCGAGTACACGGCGCAGCAGTCCGCGGACGGCGTCGACGGCGTCGGGGGTGGCCCAGGGGACCATCCGGGGGAGGATCTCCCAGCCGGGGGTGGTGGTCGTGGGGCGATCCCGGGTGAGGGTGTCGGCGACGGCGCGGAGCCAGCGGTGGTACGGGGCGCGGTAGCAGAGCAGCCGGGCGGTGACGGGCCAGCTCCAGCGGTGCGTCGCCCGGGTCGCCCGGACGGTGGTGAGCGGCAGGGCGGGCAACCGGTCCTGGACGAGGGCGGTGAGGCTCATCGGGCCGGGGAGGAAGAGCTCATCGGAGCCCATGCCCTGGAGATGGACGGTGGAGCCGTGGTCGGCGGCGAGCCCGGCGAGGAACTCCACCAGCGGTCGCCGTACGAAGGTGAGCGGTGCCTCCTCGACCCCGTCGGGCGGTGGCGTGGCACCGTCGGCGAACATCCCGGGACCCTGGGCCATCGGCACCGTCAGATGCCGGGCGCCGGGCAGGGCGTGGGCGGCGCGCGCCACCCACAGCCGGTCCTCGTTGCCGGGGTCGGAGGACTGGAGGTGGACGGTCACCAGCCGGGCGCCGCCGCGCGCGGCGAGGAAGCAGAGACTGGTGGAGTCCTTGCCGCCGGAGAGATCGGCGCTGACGGTAGCGCGGCCCTCGACGCGTGCGCGGACCGCCGTCTCCAGCGCGTCGCGCAGGGCCGGTGCGGCGCGTACCAGGGGGACGTCGGGGGTGGGCGGGGTCCAGTACGGGACGGTGGTGCCGGTGCCGTCACGGGTCAGGTCCAGGTAGCGGCCGGGCGGTACGGTCCGTACCCCCCGCCACAGACATCGGGCGTTCAGCGGCCACGGTGGCCCATAGGGGCCCAGGAGTTGCGCCGCCAGCAGCTCCTCGTCGATTCCGGCGCCGGTCAGGGCCGCCAGCGCCGCGGGGTGCCCGGCGGCCAGGGTGATCGCGCCGACCGTGGTGTGGAAGATCCGGCAGCTGGTCGAGAGGGTGCCCTGGGCCCGTACCCGGCCGTCGAGCGAGACGAGCAGATGGTGGGCGCCGGGCAGGGCACGGGCGAGCGTGTCGACGTCGGCGGGGGCGTGGACCGCCCGCAGGGCGCGGGCGAGCCGGGTGGCGTCGGCGCCGACGGTGCCGAGGGCGATGGCCCGGGTGCGGCCGACCGCGGCGATCACCGCCCGGCGCGGGTCCCAGGTACCGAGGATCCAGGGGCGGCCGGAGGCGTGGTTCACCACGGTTCCCCGTGGCTGTCTCGGCACTCTCGCCGCGAGGGCCGTGCCCGCCGGGTGGTCCGGCAGCACCAGGAACTCCATGCTCATCTCCCCTGAGCGGCCTCGCCGGTGGCGGGGCGCTGGCCGCGCCGTGGCGCCTGTTGCGTGTGTCATGAGCGGGCCCGTTCGGTGCGTGAGGAGCGCGGGCCCGTTCCGCGCGATCTGAGCGCGGCCTGTTCGGTGGGTGAGGAGCACGGGTCCGTGGGTGAGGAGCGCGGGCCTGTTCCGTGCGTCAGGAGCACGGGTCCGTTCCGCGCGGGCGGGTGGGGTCCGGACGGCCGTGGGCCCCGCCGGGGCCCGGCGGCCGTGGTGGGTCCGGTGCGATGCCCGGCCGTGCGGGCGCTTCGTGGCGGCCGGGCGTTCCGTCCCACGGCGGGCCCGCCGTGGGCCTCGCCGGCCCCAGGGCTGAGGGGCCGTCCCCCCCAGC
>NZ_JBHVHF010000461.1:0-4395 GCF_042800315.1 Streptomyces sp. NPDC057638 | reverse complement strand
GGCCTCAGGCCCGCCGCCGCTGTTCTGCCGTCGTCACCGCCGCTTCCGTACACCGGTACGGGCTGTTCACCCGGGCGCCCGGTCGCACCGGCGGCGCGGAACGCCCCTTCCACGGTGGAGCCGAACACCCCCGCGCGGAGCGCGTCCCGGTCCGGAGCGCGTCCCGGTCACCGTGCCCCCGGCGCGGCGCGGCGTCACTGTGCCCCGGGCCGGACCAGTCCGCTCTCATAGGCGTAGACCGCCGCCTGGACCCGGTCGCGCAGCCCCAGCTTGGTCAGCACATGGCCGACATGGGTCTTCACCGTGGTCTCGCTGACGAACAGGTCCGCGGCGATCTCCGCGTTGGACAGACCGCGCGCCACCAGCTTCAGCACCTCGACCTCACGGTCGGTGAGGGTGTGCAGGGTGTTGGGGAGCGGCTCCTCACCGGAGGGCAGATGCCCCGCGTACTTGTCCAGCAGCCGACGGGTGATGCTCGGGGCGAGCATCGCCTCGCCCGCGGCGACCACCCGGATCGCCTGCACCAGCTCATGGGCGGGGGCGTCCTTGAGCAGAAAGCCGCTGGCCCCGGCGCGCAGCGCCTCCACCACGTACTCGTCGAGGTCGAAGGTGGTCAGCACCAGCACCTTCGCCGGGCCGTCCCGTCCTGGACCGGTGATCTGCCGGGTCGCCTCGACGCCGTCCATCCGGGGCATCCGGATGTCCATCAGCACCACATCGGGCTGGAGCGCCCGCACCTGGTCGAGCGCCTGGAGGCCGTCCCCGGCCTCACCCACGACCGCGATGTCCTGCTCGGCCTCCAGGATCATCCGGAAACCGGTACGCAGCAACGGCTGGTCGTCGACCAGCAGGACACGGATGGCCACGGAGAACTCCTCACACTTGGTCGGGGCCCATTCTGCCCTGACCATCCTCGGATGACGGCGCCGGGGAGACACGCAAGGGATAGACCGGGGGAGTGCCGCCGAACTCCGGACAGACCGCCTGATGGTCACACCAGCCGCAGAGCTTCGTCGGCCGGGGGCGCCAGTCGCCCGTCTCGGTGGCCCGCTGGATCGCCTCCCACAGCGCCATCAGCTTCCGCTCCACCCGCTCCAGATCGGCCGGGACCGGGTCGTACGTCATCACCTCGCCACTGCCGAGATAGACCAGCTGGAGCCGGGACGGCACCACCTTCTTCAGCCGCCAGATCACCAGCGCGTAGAACGTCATCTGGAAGAGCGCGCCCTCGCTGTACTCCGGGCGCGGCGCCTTGCCGGTCTTGTAGTCGACGATCCGGACCTCACCCGTGGGCGCGATGTCGACCCGGTCGATGACCCCGCGCAGCCGCAGCCCCGACTCCAGCTCCGTCTCCACGAACATCTCCCGCTCGGCGGGTTCGAGCCGGGTCGGGTCCTCCAGCGAGAACCACCGCTCCACCAGCGACTCCGCCTCGGTCAGCCAGCGCGCCAGCTGCTCCCCCCGCTCATCGTCGGTGAAGAGCTCGCCCAGCTCGGGCCTGGCCGTGAGCAGCCGGTCCCACTGGCCGGGCACCAGCGCCTTGGCCTTCGGCGGCGTACGCTCGGCGGCGGGGGCGTCGAACAACCGCTCAAGGACCGCGTGGACCAGCGTGCCCCGGGTGGCCGCCGCGCTCGGCTTCTCCGGCAGCCGGTCGATCACCCGGAACCGGTAGAGCAGGGGGCACTGCATGAAGTCGCTCGCCCGCGAGGGCGACAACGACATGGGCCGCGGACCCGCCGGGCTCTCCTGACTCGTACTCATGACCACGACCCTACGGCCCGCCACTGACAGCGAGCGCAATACCATCGACCTCGGGGGCGCGGAACGGGCGGAACCCGGATCCGTCCCCACCCCGGCGGATCGGAGGCGATCCGAGCGGAACGGATCGGAACGGATCGGAACGGATCGGAACGGATCCGCGCGGAAACAGTCAGATCAGCCAGGCCAGCCAGACCAGAGCGAAGGGATCCCGTGAACGAGGACGACACGAAGGGTGACCGCGAGCGCGAGCGGGCGCGGGCCGAGCGCGGGGGCAAGTCCCCCGAGGGCGCGCCCGGCGGCAAGCCACGGCGCTCCGACGGCCCCGGTGGCGGCATCCTCATGGGCCGCCCCTTCGGCGTGCCGGTGTACGTCGCCCCGAGCTGGTTCCTGGTCGCAGCCCTGATCACCTGGGTCTTCGGCGGTCAGCTCGACCGCGTCCTGCCCGAGCTGGGCGGAGCCCGCTATCTGGTCTCGCTCTTCTTCGCGGTCGCCTTCTACGCCTCGGTCCTCGTCCATGAACTGGCACACACCGTCGTCGCGCTCCGCTACAAGCTGCCGGTCCGCCGGATCCAGCTCCAGTTCTTCGGCGGGGTCTCCGAGATCGAGAAGGAGTCCGAGACCCCGGGCCGCGAGTTCCTGCTCGCCTTCGTCGGACCGCTGCTCTCCCTGGTACTCGCCGGAGTCTTCTACGGCGGGATGCGGCTGGTCGAGCCCGGCACGGTCCCCGGGGTGCTGCTCGCCGGACTGATGATCTCCAACCTGATCGTCGCGATCTTCAATCTGCTCCCCGGGCTGCCGCTGGACGGCGGCCGGATGCTGCGCGCCGTCGTCTGGAAGATCACCGGCAAGCCGATGACCGGCACCATCGCCGCCGCGTGGGTCGGCCGCGCGCTCGCCGTCGCCGTCCTGATCGGCCTGCCGCTGCTCACCCACACCGGCGCCCTCGGCAATCCGGCGCAGAAGATCGGCGGCACGGAGACCGTCACCGACGCCCTCCTCGCGGCGATCCTCGCCGCGATCATCTGGACCGGCGCGGGGAACAGCCTGCGCATGGCGCGGCTCCGCGAGCATCTGCCCGAGCTGGAGGCGCGCGCCCTCACCCGGCGGGCCGTCCCCGTGGAGGCCGCGACCCCGCTCTCCGAGGCCCTGCGCCGGGCCAACGAGTCCGGGGCCCGCGCCCTCGTCGTCGTCGACGGCCAGGGCGCCCCCACCGGACTGGTCCGCGAGGCCGCGATCGTGGGCGTTCCCGAGCACCGCCGCCCCTGGGTCCAGGTCTCGGGCCTCGCCCAGGATCTGACCGAGGGCATGAAGATCTCCGCCGATCTGGCCGGGGAGGCGCTCCTCGACCGGCTGCGCGCCAACCCCGCCACCGAGTACCTGGTCATCGAGGAGACCGGCGAGATCTACGGAGTGCTCTCGGCCGCCGACGTCGAGCGCGCCTTCGTCGCCGCGATGGCCCGTCCCGGCTCCTGACTCCCCGCGCCCCCGCCTGGTGCCCACCGCGCCCCGCGGTCCCGCGTCCACCGGTGACCGTGCCGGGGGCCGCGCCGCCGGTCAGGACCGGCGGCCCGACGGCCGTCGCCGCTGGTGAGCGGATGCCCGAGTGCTCAAGCCCGTCCCGCGCCCGGTAGTCTGTTCACATGTCCGAACCGACCGGTGCCGCCCGCCGACGCGGGCCCTTCAAGGTCGGGGACCAGGTCCAGCTCACCGATCCCAAGGGACGCCACTACACGTTCACGCTCGAAGCGGGGAAGAACTTCCACACCCACAAGGGGTCCTTCCCGCATGACGAGCTGATCGGCGCCCCCGAGGGCAGTGTTGTCCGTACCACGGGAAACGTCGCCTATCTGGCGCTCCGCCCCCTGCTCCCCGACTACGTCCTGTCCATGCCCCGCGGCGCCGCCGTGGTCTACCCCAAGGACGCGGGGCAGATCCTGGCCTTCGCCGACATCTTCGCGGGTGCCCGCGTGGTCGAGGCGGGAGTGGGCTCCGGCTCGCTCAGCGCCTTCCTGCTGCGCGCCATCGGCGACCACGGCATGCTGCACTCCTACGAGCGGCGCCAGGACTTCGCCGAGATCGCCCAGCAGAACGTCGAGCGCTACTTCGGCGGACCGCACCCGGCCTGGCAGCTCACCGTCGGTGACCTCCAGGACAACCTCAGCGACACCGATGTCGACCGGGTGATCCTGGACATGCTGGCGCCCTGGGAGTGTCTGGAGGCCGTCTCCAAGGCGCTGGTCCCCGGCGGCATCCTCTGCTGCTACGTGGCCACCACCACCCAGCTGGCGCGGACCGTGGAGTCCATCCGGGAGATCGGCTGCTTCGCCGAGCCCCAGCCGTGGGAGTCCATGATCCGCAACTGGCATGTGGAGGGCCTGGCCGTCCGCCCGGACCACCGCATGATCGGGCACACCGGCTTCCTGGTCACCGCGCGGCGCCTCGCCGACGGTGTGGAGCCCCCGATGCGCCGCCGCCGTCCCGCGAAGGGCGCCTACGGCGAGGACTACGAGGGTCCGAACAAGGGCTGAGCCAGCCCATCCCAGGGGCGTGCGCGGGACCTCCCGGCCGCGCCCACCGAGACAACGCGTCGGCGCCGCCGTCGGGTTCCCGCCTCCGGGCGGGCAACTCCACGGC
>NZ_JBHVHF010000460.1:0-4416 GCF_042800315.1 Streptomyces sp. NPDC057638 | reverse complement strand
GTACCCGACACCCCAGCGGGGCCTTGTGGTCAGCGGCTGGGTGCCGGGGCAGGGGGCCGTACCGGGGTGTTGAGCGCTGCGTGGACACGGTCGGCGAGGTCCTGCTGGACTGTGCGGAAGCCGGGGTCGGTCCAGACGGCCGCCTCGAACCAGCCCGCGCGTGGTGCGCGGGACCGTACGGTGGCGAACCCGGCGGGGCCCCGCGTGTGGAGCGCGGTGGCGACCTCGCGGGTGTCGGCACCCTCGGCTGTGGGGCGGTGGAGGTTGGCCACCAGCATCCAGGGGCCCTCCGGCGCCCGGTGGACGGTGTCCAGGAGCCCGTCGGCGACCTCCTGGGGGCTCGCGGCTCGCCAGTTCCGTTCGACGAGGTCGTCGAAGCGCTCCAGGGATTCCGCCTCGGTGCGCTCGCCGCGGATCCAGCGGTCGGCGTTCCGGGCGTACGCGGTGTCCCAGGCCGGGCCGGCGGCCTCGCGGACCGCCCGGACGAATGCCGGCCGGAGCCGGTCCCGTTCGGCCGGTGTTGCCTCGAACGGCGCGAGCCTGCCGTGCGCCCGTGCCTTGTTGTGGTCCGGCCACGTCGCGCGGACCTGCTGCCACAGGCCGCCGTGGCGCCGGGTTCCTGCGGCGTCGGCCGCGGCGAGGAAGGCGTCCCGCCACCCGTCCGGGGTGTCGGTCACCGGTTGTGGCCCGGAGAAGGGGGCGGCGGCGTGTACCGGGTCCCACCACCGGTCGGCGGCGGGGTCGCCGGGCGCGGGCGGCAGCGTGCGCCCGGTGTCCTGGTCGTCCAGGCGGGCTTGGGCGTAGGGGATGTAGCGGGTGTCGAGGACGGCGAGGAGGGTCTGTTCGGGGGTGCGGGGGTGGTGGGCGGTGTCGAGGCGGAGGTGGGCGGCGAAGCGTTCGTCGAGCCATCGGGTGAGCTGTGCGGTGCGCCACTCGGCCTGCCGTTCGGGGCCGAGTCCGGTCCACCGGGGGTCCGCGCCGGCGTCCATGGTGGTGGTGAACCGGTCGAGTGCGGCGTTGAGTTCGGCGAAGTCGAGGGCTCCGTCGGTCCCGAGTCGCTGGAGGTTGCGGCGGCGGTTGTGTGCGGGCCAGGCGGCCCGGGCCCGCTGCCACAGGGCGGGGTGGTGGCGGGCGCCGTCGGGGTCGAGGAGGGTGAGGAACTCGGCCCGCCACCGCTCCAGCGGCGCGGTGCCCTCCGGGGGGAGGACGTCCTCCGCGTGTCCGGGGCCGCCCCAGGTGAGCTCCTCCCACAGGTCACCGTCTGCCTCGGCCGGACCGTCCGAATCGTCCGTCCGGAAGAGCGCGTAGTGGAGGAAGGCGTAGTCGAGGAGGTTCAGGAGGGCGCCGGCTTCACCGGCGGGGCCGGGGGCGGGCGGGTATCCGGGGAAGCGGCCGTCGAGCCAGGCGAAGGCGCGGATGTGCGCGGGGCGCCGGTCGGTGACCTCCTCGCGCCGCCAGAGGGCCGGGCGGTCGCGCTGGACGAGGACGGTCAGATCCGCGGCCGTCTCCCCCGCGCCGGGCCGGCCGTTCCCGTGGGGCGTGTCGGTGATCACGATGTCGGCGCGCGAGCCCGCCTCCACCAGGCGGGGCCCGGTGTCCTCCCCGTGTTCTCCCCGGGGGGCGACCAGCAGCCGTCCGTCCCCCGGCGGGACCGGCGCGGGGCGCCACACCTCCCCCGCCGCTTCCGAGGCCGGGTGCAGGTGGGGCTCGGTCAGCAGCGCCACCTTGTGTCCGGCGCGGACCAGGCCGTACGCGAGCAGCACGCTCACCCACGAGCAGCCCGTGCCGCCTTTCTCGCTGACGACCCGGATCACCCGGGGCGCGGGGTTCCCGGGTGCGGCCGGGCCGTGCGGGCGGGGCGCCAGGGCCCGGCTGTCGAGGGCGTCCGGGTGCGGCGTGGCCCGGTCGAGGCCGGGTTCCAGGCGCTGGGCCAGGGCCGGGCGGCGCAGTGCCCGGCTCCACCCCGGGGCGTCCTCGCCCACCGCGGCGAGCAGCGCGTCCCACGCCGCCGTCTCCCCGGCGCCGGGGGTGGCGGTCAGGGGGTGAAGGCCCGCGGCGATGAGGAGGCCGGCGGCGTCGCGGGCGTGCCGGCTGGTGGCCGCGAGGAGAACGCGGGCCGGGGTGTGGGGGGTGTGGAGGGCCAGGTGCTTGGGCGAGTGGGCGGTCCAGCGCAGGGTGGGGACCCCGGTGACGGTCCCGTCCGTCGTGGTGGCGGGGAGGAGGCGGGCGAGGAGCTCGGCGGCGGTGCCGGGTGGCGCCCAGAGCGTGAGAGCGGCGGGGGACGGGCTCGCCTTGGCGATTCCGAACAGCAGGTCGGCGGCGTCGTGCGGGGGCAGGGGCCCCCGGGGCCGGGCCAGGGTGTGGAGCAGGGCGGCTTCGAGGCGCTGCTGCCCGGGATCGGCGGCGTCCGGCACGACACCATCACGGAGCCCGTGGGTGCGGATCGAGTTCAGGGCCTGGGCGTGGTTCTCGCCGGTCGCGTCACGGCGGGCCGTGACGCTGCGGTCGGACCTGGAGGACATCGGGTTGCTCTTCCCGGCGTGGCGCCCGGACCGGCACGCCGAGGATGTCGACAGCGTGAACTCCGCTGTGAGGTCTCCCCCTTCACGCCCCTTGGTGTGCACGCGGGTCCGGGCCGTCGTGCGGGCGGGCGGCAGCAGAATCTGCCTGCGGGGAGGATAGCGCCCCGCGCCCCGCACGGGACGCGCCACACCCGCCCGGGAGGCCGCGCGGTGCCCGGACCGCTACTCGGAAGATCCAAAAGGTGCAGATGGCATCATATTCCTATGAACGCTGATCAGTGGAAGAAATCTGTCACCGGAGTGGGGAACTGTCCGGCGTGGTGCGTCTCGGCGCACCACGAGAACCCCGACGACGAGGCGATCTTCCACGTGTCCGAGCCGGTCACCGTCCCGATGCCCCCGCAGGTCAGCGGCGAGCTGCTGTCCCTGACCGTCGTCACCGTGGCGGACGAGGACTACCACACCCCCGACCGCGGGCGCAGCGCCGACCGGGTCGAGATCTCGCTCAACGACGGGCAGGGCCAGCCGACCCACGACTACATCCCCGTGCGCGCGCCGGGGGACCTGGACGAGCTGATCAGCGGTCTGCGGCGGGCCGCCGACGCGCTGGAGCCGTGGCGGGGCCGTCTGCCCGCCGCCGCGTAGAACTGCCCGCCGGCCCGTCCGGGGCTCGGTGCCGGTTCATCCCGTTGCGGTGGAGCCTTCGGGCGCCGGTGCTCCGCCGGGTGTGAGGGCCTTGATGGTGCTGATCCACTCCCCCATGTACGCCTGCGCGCCCCCCGGGTGGCCGGGGCGGTGCAGGATGCCGTGCTCGTGCCGGGCGAGGACCTCCATCAGGTACTCGGCCAGGGCGGCCATGCCGGGGTGGAGGCAGGAGGGCAGGAGACGGGCGAAGCCCTGCGGGCTGGTCGCCATGCCGAGCATCAGCTGGAGGAGCGTCCCGAGGCCGAGGCCGTCGACCGTCTCCCGGAGGTCCGCTAGGGCGGGTGTGTCCGGCATGAGCAGCCCGTGGAAGAAGTACAGACCGCCGACTCCCCCGAGGATCTGGACGGTGTGGCGGGCGCGGGCGGTCTCCTCCTCGGTCGCCGCGGCGATGCGGTCCCGGTCGGGCAGAGCCAGCGGGGCGAGGAGGCCGTCGAGGGTTCCGTCCCGCTCCGCCTGTTCCAGAAACCGGGTGAACTCGGCGGCATCGAGGCCCGCGGGCAGCATCAGGGTGCTCAGGGCGTCGGCCAGGACGTGGGAGTCGGCCCGGTCCGCTCCGCCGGCCGCCGCGAAGAGATGAACAAGCCGCCGCCCGCTGCCGTCGCCGCGCAGCGGCAGGTCGCTCCCGGCTTCCAGCGCCTGGCGGACGGTGCCGGGGTGGAGCCGGGTGGCGGGGTGCCGTGCGAGGTAGCGGTCGGCGTCCCCGTAGAGGGCGTCGGTCTGTTCCTCGTCACCGCGCGCCGCGCGGGCCTGGTCGAGCAGCCGGTGCTCCATGCTCTTGCCCGCGGCCCAGACGAGGGCCTCGCGCACAGCGGGCCAGGGCGGCTCCGGAACCCCCGCACGGCCGGGCAGTACGGGGCGTCCGGCCTCCGCGTACCAGCCGATGACCGCGTACCGCAGGTCCCGGCCCTGCCGCGTGTGCCGGGCGAGCACGGCGGCGATCTCCACCACCGCATCGTCCAGCACCGACACCGAGCCCCGGCCGCGGCCGAGCCCCCGCCGCCGGTGCCGCGGCAGCACCCCCGCCCGGCGCCAGCGCTCCAACTGCGCGAGGGACACCACAAGGTCCCGCTCCCGCAGCCGCCCGATCAGCTCCCCGTCCGCCCGGCTCGGCCCCGTACGCACCACCGTCCCCCTCCTTCTTCCGCCCCGAAACCGCTCGGTACCCGGTCCATCTGTCGCGCCCCGGGAA
>NZ_JBHVHF010000459.1:0-4436 GCF_042800315.1 Streptomyces sp. NPDC057638 | reverse complement strand
GGCTCGCCCCCTCACCCGTCCCCACGGACGTATGGTCAGCCCGCCGGGCGGGTGGGGCGGGGCGGGCGCTGGCAGCGGGGGCAGAAGTAGCTGGAGCGGTTCATCCAGGGGCGGCGGCGCATCGGAGTGCCGCAGCGGCGGCAGGGCTCGTCCTCCCGACCGTAGGCGTCCAGGGAGCGGTCGAAGTAGCCGGACTCGCCGTTGACGTTCACATAGAGGCTGTCGAAGCTGGTGCCACCGACCGCAAGCGCCGCGTTCATGACATCTCGAACATGGCCGAGGAGCTCCACGGATCGCGCGCGGGGCAGCCCCGTCGCCGGGCGCTCGTAGTGCAGCCGGGCGCGCCACAGGGCCTCATCCGCGTAGATGTTGCCGACGCCGCTGATCAGCGACTGGTCCAGCAGGGCGCGCTTGACCGTGGTGCGCCGCAGCCGCAGCGCCGTGTGGAAGGCATCGTCGTCGAAGGCCGGGTCCAGCGGGTCCCGGGCGATATGCGCGATGACCTCGGGCAGCCCGTCGGGGGTGTCGTCGTGCACCGAGAGCCCGCCGAAGGTCCGCTGGTCCACGAAGCGCAGCTCGGTGCCGATGCCGTCGTCGAAACGCAGCCGGATCCGCAGATGCCGCTCGTCGGCGGCGCCCTCCGGCTGGACCAGCAGCTGACCGCTCATCCCGAGATGGCCGAGAACCGAGCTGCCGGTGTCGGCGAGCGGCAGCCAGAGGTACTTCCCCCGGCGGCGGGCGATCCCCACGCTGTGCCCCTTGAGCCGGGCGGTGAAGTCGTCGGGTCCCGCGAGATGGCGGCGGACCGCGCGAGGGTGCAGCACCTGCACATCGGCGATCGTCCGTCCGCTGACCCACCGCTGGAGTCCGCGGCGGACGACTTCGACCTCGGGCAGCTCGGGCACGAGCCTCCTTCCGGAAACGCTCACGGTGACGTGCGCAGCGTACCTCCCGAAAGTGTGGACGCAGGCGCCGAGGCCCTGTCCTTCACCGGTACCCACGGCGAAGCCCCGCCCTCCGCCGGATCCATGGGTCCGATGGAGAACGGGGCCGATGACCTGCCCCCGGTCCGTGCGCTAAGACGCGGCCGGAGAGGTCTGCTCGGTCGGCTCGGCGGGGCTGTCGGCGGACTGGTCAGCGTCCCCCGTCTCGCTCGCCTCGGCACGGGCGTCGGCGGCGGCACGGATCTCCCGCCACGCGGACTCCGCCGCCTGCTGTTCCGCTTCCTTCTTGCTGCGGCCGGTACCGGTGCCGTACGAGACACCACCGACGCGGGCGGCAGCAGTGAAGGTCTTCTCGTGGTCCGGACCCGTCTCCGTGACGAGGTACTCCGGCACCCCGAGCCCCTCGGCCGCCGTCAGCTCCTGGAGACTGGTCTTCCAGTCCAGGCCCGCGCCGAGGTTGGAGGACTTCTCGATCAGCGGGTCGAAGAGCCGGTGTACCAGCTCGGACGCCGCTTCGAGGCCCTGGTCGAGATAGACCGCGCCGATCACCGCTTCCAGGGTGTCGGCGAGGATGGACGCCTTGTCCCGGCCGCCTGTACCCTCCTCGCCCCGGCCCAGCCGGACGAAGGAACCCAGCTCCAGGCCCCGGCCGACCCCGGCCAGCGCACGCGCGTTCACCACGGCCGCCCGGAGCTTGGCCAGCTGGCCCTCCGGCAGATCGGGGTGGGTGCGGTAGAGGGTGTCGGTGACCACCAGTCCGAGGACGGCGTCACCGAGGAACTCCAGCCGCTCGTTGGTGGGCAGTCCACCGTTCTCATACGCGTAGGAGCGATGGGTCAGCGCACGCACCAGAAGGGCGGACTCGACGTGATAGCCGAGCCGCCCTTCCAGAAGCGTGTGGGACGAGGCTGCGTTGACGTTGTCCGCCGTTTTCTTGGCGTTGGACAGCTCAGACATCTGGCCTCTCACCAGCCACTCAGACCGCGAGGACCTGGCGCTTGTTGTAGGTGCCACAGCTGGGGCACGCGATGTGCTGCTGCTTGGGCTCCTGGCAACGCTCACACGAAACCAGGGTGGGGACCGCAGCCTTCCACTGCGACCGGCGGTGGCGCGTGTTGCTGCGCGACATCTTCCGCTTCGGAACAGCCACGGCTACTTCTCCTGCTTCTCGTCGACGCCCGCATCGGCGCCGCCCATGTTGTCCTTCTCGTCGTCCTTGACGGTTTCGACGAGTCCTTGCAGTGCCGCCCAACGGATGTCGACGGCGTCGTGGTGGTGGCCGGGATCGTCATCGAGCCGGATTCCGCACTCAGCGCAGAGACCGGCACAGTCCTCCTGGCACACCGGCTGCATCGGCAGTGCGAGCACCACCGCGTCACGCAGCGCGGGTTCGAGGTCGATCAGGCCGTCCTCGATATAGACGACATCCTCGTCCTCGGCGTCGTCGCCGGGCTCCGCCGTCTTGGCGCGCCCCCGGTCATCGGCGTCGGGGTACGAGAACATCTCCTGGAAGTCCGCCGCGACATCAAGGCGCAGCGGCTCCAGACACCTTACGCACTCCCCCTGGGCGGCGGCATGGGCGGTGCCTGTGACAAGCACCCCTTCCATGACCGACTCCAGGCGGAGCGCCAGCTCCAGCTCCGCGTCCTCCGGGACCGTGATGACGTCCGCGACACCGAAATCCTTCGGCGCGGAGACGGTACGGGAGATCCGCTGGAGCGCACCGGGACGCCGACCCAGCTCGTGCGTGTCGAACACGAGGGGGTTGCGGTGGTCGAGGCGGGCGTTCAGGGCTCTTCCTGCTTTCAGGTCATGATCAGCGGGTGATCAGTCGGAGGGGGAGGCCACCGTCCCCGACGAGGTCAGGGGAGAGCGGGCAGCCGGGATCGCGAGAGTACGCGCGACCGAAGAGCCAGGATACTGGACGGGTCGCCAGGGGCCCAATCCGGCCTCGGCGGACTCCCGGGTGGCCGGGTCCTACCGGGGCCGACGGGGGATGCCGGAGCGCTCGGCGGAGCGGGATCCGGGCCATCCGGCCCGTGTGCCGTCGGCGGCCCGGCGTCCGTCAGCGTCCCTGCTCATAGCGGCGCAGCTGCTCCAGGTCGATCATGCCCGTGTCGAAGAAGCTGGTCTCGTCGAGCGCGGGAGCGCCCTGCTGTGGGCGCTCGGCCCGGGCGGGCTGGTACCCGTACGCCTCCGGGGCGGCGGGGGCCGCGTAGGGGTCGTAGCCCTGCGGCTGCGCCGGGTAACCGCCCTGGTGATCCACCGGGGACGGGTAGGACGGCTGGTGCTGCCCGTGGTGCTGGTGCCCGTGCTGGTGGGGCATGGGCTCCTGTGGATAGCCCGCGTACGGGTCCTGCTGGTAAGCCGCGTACCCCTGCTGCTGGTACCCGGCGAAGGGGTCGGGCACCGGCTCGGGCATCGGATATCCATGCTGCTGGGCGCCGCCCTGGTCGAGCGGGGACGGGGATACGGAGGGGACCGGGCCCGGCGCGACGGGCGCGGCCCGCTCCGGCGCGGGCGCCGGGGTCCGGGCGGCATCGGCCGGGTTCCGGGACGGCTCGGGGTCGGCCAGCTCGGCGAGACCGGCCAGATACTCCGCGTCCGTGGTGTGGCGCCGGCCCGTGGCGCCCGCCGCGTCCTGGGCGGCCATATGGTCACCAAGGGCGTCGTCCGTGGCGCCCTGGAGCTTGCTGCGGCCCCGGCCGACGGCCTCCAGGGTCTTGGCGAGCACCGCCTCGAAGGCGCCGAGCTTGGCCTCCACATAGCCATCGGCACGGTGGACGAGGGTGGCGGGATCCGGGCTGTACTCGGGGGCGTCCGCGTCGGGGAGGCCGTCCGCGTCCAACCCGGGGCCCCGGCCCAGCAGCTTCTCGCGCCCCCGCTCGACCGAACCGATCGTCTTGGCGAGGACCACCTCGAAGTTGGCGAGCTGGGAGTCGACGTACTCGTCGGCCTCGGCCCGGATCCGCTCGGCCTCCCGGCGGGCGTCGGCGAGGATGCGGTCGGCCTCGTCCTGGGACTGGCGGGCGACCTGGGTGTCGGAGACCAGAGAGCCGCGCTCGGCGTGGGCGCCCTCGATGATCCGCTCGGCCTCCTGGCGGGCGGCGGCGACCAGCCGCTCCCGGCCGCCGATCAGCTCCTGGGCCTGGGCCAGCGAACCCGGCAGGGCCTGGCGTACCTCGCCGAGCATGTCGAGCAGCTCGGCCCGGTTGACCACACAGGACGCCGACATGGGCATGGACCGGGCGCCCCCGACCGCCGCGACGATCTCATCGAGCTTCTTCTGCACGTCCACGGTGTCCGCCACTCTCCGCCGGATAGTCGTCGGCGCCGGGACCCCCCGTACACCGTCCGTCACAGACCCGTCCGGCTCGGCCGAGCCGGACGGGAAGACTGTACGGCGGCGGAGGGCGGGGGGGGGCGGGGGCGTATAAAAAACAGAAGCCAGTCGCTTATAAACAACTGACGCTGCCCACGACGCGTAGAGTG